>MKVH01000025.1 GCA_001899175.1 Candidatus Kapaibacterium thiocyanatum
ACGGCAAGAACTACGGCGAATACCTGCCGTCGAATCACTCGGCCAAGAGCTGGACCATCGACGGCAATCCCTTCAGCGGTACGGCTACGCGCCTCGTCACCACGCAGATGGGTGGCATGAACAACGTGACCGGTGTCACGGACATTTCGTCGAATACGGTAACGACGACGAACAAGCAATACGGCCTGAACACCATCACCTTCCAGGACAACACGACGCAGAAAGGATGGGATACGCTGGCCGCTGCCAGCGCCCTCGTCGCCTCGCCGTCCGGCTTCTACGGTATCTGCTACAAGAGCAAGTCCATCGACGAGAACGGCAATCATACCGCTATGTATGTCGATGGCCTTGGGCGTACGCGCTACGTCGTCGTCGACAGCGGTGGCCTCGACCTCGTCACGACGTATACCTACAACACGAAGAACCAGCTCGTGACGGTGACGAATCCTGCGGGACAGGATATCGACTACGACTATGACCGGTGGGGGAACGTCACGTCGGTGACGCATCCCGACTTCGGCGCCGTACGTGCCAAGTACAATAACGTGGGTCAGGTGCGCTTCACGCAGAAGCGGACGCAGTCGCCGGGCGATGGCCATGCCGGCGATGCCGTGACGTTCTATCAGTACGACGACCTGGGTCGTATGACGGCCATCGGCGAGGCCGTCTTCGAGAGTTCCAGCGCCTTCAATGGGCTCGACTCGTCGACCATCAACCTCACCGGGACGGGTAGTACCTATGTCCGGCCTACCGTCAATCCGTCGCTGTTCTCCGGGTCGGTGGCATATCCGACACCTCCCAGCATCTATCCGCTTCTGCCTGTCCTCTCGCCGAACAACAGGGCAGGTGCGGCCGGTTGCCTGTTCGAATGGGGTAGTGTACGTCCCGGTTACGAAGCGCTCTTTCCCTTCAACGCCCTCGAGCGGACGATCATCAAGCCCATCGACATCTGTGTCTTCAACGATGCGGCTCCCTACGGTCCCGTCTCGGCGGCGAACGACTTCGAGGACTTCACCGACAACCCGCACAACGGACGTCAGGCCATCTCCTACGACCAGATGCCGCTCGGCGGTAGCGGCTCCTTCTGGCGCAGCTTCCCGAGTCCGACGCAATGGAACGCGCTCTCGAAGACCGGTACGGTTCGCAACCAGGCAGGTCGTGTGGCCGCCATCGCCTATCGCGACCACCCGTACGAGGCGTATCGCTACCGCGTCTACAGCTACGACGAACGCGGCCGCGTGGAATGCGTGATCAAGCTCACGCCGGCTCTCGGCTTCGATGCCGTCTACTACTCGTACAACTCGTCGGACCAGATCACCAGCATCCACGTCGTCGACGCCCTCCGCCAGTATGCCACATGGTACGGTTACGACGACAACGGTCGTGTGGCCGAGATGACGTCGCACGTGACGCCCGCCTACGATGGCGTCAACCCGCCCAATAACGGTATGGGGTTCACGACGGGAAGCATCGTCAAGCCCGCACTCATCACCCGTCCCGTCGGCGCGCCGCGCGTGACGTATACGTATGATGCCATAGGCAACCTTACGGGCAAGGTCTATCACGATGCCGACGACCTGAACCGCGAACTCAATACCACATACCTGTACGATCCCCGCTGGCGCCTGCAGCAGCAGGACCACTCGTGGGACCTCGACCCCGTCAGCTCGAGCGACATCTACACGCGCGACAACGGCGGCCGCATCACGCAGCGCAGCAGCACGCTGCTCGACGGCGACGTCTACGACCACACGTACACGTACGACAACGCCGGGCGGCTCGTCACGGCCGACGTGGACCACAACCTCACGCCGTGGAAGAGCGAGACGTACGACGTGAACGAGATCGCCCGCCGCACGCAGACGACGAAGACGGGTGTGGTGGCAGGGTATACCTATGCGCCGCTCCCGGTATCGGCGACCAATGCGCCGACGGACATCGCTCCGAGCGTCAACGGCGAGATTCTGACGGACGACCAGACGTACAACCGCGACGGCGCCCTGAACTATCGCTATCTGCGTCCGCAGGGCACGGCGCCTACCGTGCCGTTCTCCAAGGAATGGTTCCACTACGGCTACAATGATCGTCTCGTCAAGATGCAGACACAGGCGACGGATCAGCCGACGGGCCCCACGTGCGGGCTGATGCCGCCGTTCTCCATCTCCTTCTCGCTCTCGGGCAAGATGGAGTGGCAGTATTCGTACTCGCCGTCGGGCGAGCGCGAGATCAAGCGTCTCGTCCTCTCGCCCACATCGGACTCGACCTGCGGTCAGGTCTTCCCATGGACATACTACCTTCTGGGTACCGGCGACGAACAGCAGGTCGTCTATCACGGCCGTCAGATCAGTCGTGGCGACTGCGACGGAGGCCCCGGCCGCCGCGTCTTCTTCTATCCCGTCGAGTTCCGTTCCTACGGTGTGGACGGTCTGAACATCGTCTGGGAACGCGATGCCAACGGCAATATGGTGTCGCGCTTCGTGGGTACGGACATCCAGGGCTCGGAGCGGTACGTGGTAGGGAAGAACGCGTACCAGAAGGTGCGTGACTACCTTCCGTTCGGTGTCGATGTGGCTGTGGCGAATGACCAGAGAAGAGGATATCTCGGCAAGGAAACGGACTACGAGACGGCGCCGCAGTACAACGTCATCCTGAACACGCCGCTGTACCACGAACGCCTCATGGACATGAGTGCGCGGAAGTACAGCAAGACGCAAGGGGGCTTCACCAGTGTGGATGCGCTGTGGGGCATGGCAGTGGGAACGTCGCCGTACATCTACAGTCATCATGATCCCATCAACTTCGCGGATCCGAGTGGCTATGCCGGAACACCGGTCGGCGGTGGCGGCACTGGTACTGGCGGTACTGGTGGCACACCGGGTGGCAAGACCGGTGGAGCATGGCCGTACAACCCTTTCATGCTGGATGCCTTCAGCAGTGATGAGAGCAGGTCGATGACATCCAGGGAGATGATCGATCGCCTGGGCTGGAACGCGACACTGGTGGCTCAGCAGCCACAGTATGCGGCGAAGTCGAAATCGAAGTCCGAGAAGAAGGACCCGAAGGCAATATCGTCGGCGAATACTTCGCAGGAAGCGTCAGCAGGTACCATTGTCATTGGATCTGGTGTAGCGACGTATCTTGTGACAGCGGTTAGTACGGCATTGGTAGTGAGTGGCGGAATTCTAATAATATTCGCTGCGATCGTGCCCGGCGACACGAGGATCGACGATGCTGAGGAAGCCGGTGCGGAGTCCGAACCGGACAGTGAAGCGCAACCGTTGAGTCTGCAGGAGCAGGCTGCCAAGCTTAGGGAAAAACATGGCAAAGCAGAAGTCGAGTTGTCGAATGGATGGCTGCACCTGACTGGTAGTGCTCATGGGAATGTCAGAACACCGCACGTACATGATTTGGAATGGAACACTAATCCTCAAACTGGTGTTGCTCATCCCAAAAAGATCGATCACCCACGTCCCGCGACGCAGAAAGACCTAGATGAGGCTGCAAAAATTATCAACGGAAAGTAGTGTATGAACAACATAGGTGCCGTGACGCAACTGCTTGAGGAGTTAGCGCAATTTCTATTGACCAAGATCGAATCTCAGTCTTCGGATAGTAGTGTTGTCTTGGAAATTAATACTCTTGATAATCCTGGATGGATGATCTCCTCGATACTCATCCCAGGAATCGCGAGGACTGGCAGCGGAAGTAAATCAGTCGGGGCTTTTGACGAAGAAAGCCAGTACTGGTGGACCTGTATTGAAGAAGAGTATGGTGAAAGTTCAAAGGTATTGATGGCGAGTGAAGCCATTGTTTCCGCATATGGAGGGCCATCATATCTCCCTATCATCGTTGAAAAAGTATACTCTCGAGTTGTTAACGGGGCACTGGACGAGAATGTCGTCGTATTAAGTGATGAGCTGATTTCTAACCTGAGTTCCTGGCTGTTAGTACAATGTGATGGCAACTGGGAGCATTCTGAAGGGATTGGAATCGTAATGACAAGCACGGGCCAGTGGAGACTCCAGGCAACCAATGTCTCGACGCATCTCCTACGGAAGAAAATAGAAAGGGAAAAGCCACCCAGATTCCCAATACTTGGTACAAGGAAGACGTGGCTACGTGATCCGGTGATGATCGATCAGTGCTGGTACCATGATTCGGCAGATATCGGTGGTCTCGCCGATATGCTCGAAACGTTCCTGAACAATTCGGAGCTCGATCCGGCGGGCTTGCCGAACAGTGTATGAACGCCCGGTAGGGTGGTGTTCCAATATGTTGATGGAGATTTCCCACTCCAGCGACTGGATGAGAGGCGGTTGATCGACGGTATTACATTGTGGACGATCGTGAACCTACCCTTGTCGCAGGTGCCTCGTCCTGGTTCAGCAACGCAGAAAGATCTGGACGAAGCCGCGAAAATCATCAACGGAAAATAATCCATGAACGACATGAATGCAGTGACACGATTGCTTGAGCAGTTGGCGCAATATCTGATCGACAAAATAGAAGCTGTGCCAACTGGAGACCTCATTGTACTAACGATCAACTCACTTGATAATCCCGGTTGGGGAGTCTCGTCGGTACTCATGCATGAGACTGTTGCCGATAGGAAATCTGTCGGAACGATTGATGATAACAGCTTGGATTGGTGGACCTGCTACGAACAAGTGTATGCTGAGAGCCCAAAAAGGTTAATGAAGACTGATGCTCTAGTGACGGCATATGGTGGTCCACTATACCTTGCTACTATTGCTGAGAAGGTCTATGCACGAGTGGTGAATGGGGTCTTGAACGAGAATGTCGCCATCTTGAATGATACTATTATCGATAATCTCTGCGCATGGCTGTCAGTGCAATGTGATGGTGAGTGGGAGCATTCTGAAGCGATTAGAATTGTACTGACAAGTGCCGGTCAATGGAAGTTTCAGGCGACGAATGTCTCGACACACTTGTTGCAGAAAGAAATGGAGTCGGAAGTACGACCAATGTTTCCAATGCTTGGTACGGAGAAAGCATGGATGCGTGACCCGGTGATGATCGATCAGTGCTGGTATCATGACTCGACAGATATTGGTGGTCTTGCCGATATGTTCGAAACGTTCCTGAACAATTCGGAGCTCGATCCGGCTGGTTTGCCGAACAATGTTCCAACGCCCTGATGTTTCGCGCGTATTCGGAGAACGGCTTGATGGTAGCGTTCCAACATGTTGATGGAACCGTGGTAGCGTTCCAATATGTTGATGGAACCATCAAGGGTAGCGTTCCAATATGTTGATGGAACCGTCAAGCATTCGAAGAATGGCTTGATAGTGGGATTCTTGCTCGCGTTCGTATCATGATATGAACGATCATTCCCTTTGGTAACGAAGAAGCGAACCGTTCGTTGGCCTGCTACAGCCGGGCATTTGGACCTCGTGTTCCAATGTGTGGATGATGTTCTGAAGTCCTCGGCAAGGAGTCGGACTACGAGACGGCGCCGGTAGCGTTCCAATATGTTGATGGAACCGTCAAGCACTCGAGGAATGGCTTGATAGTGGGATTCTTGCTCGCGTTCGTTGTCATGATATGAACGATCATTCCCTTCGGTAACGAAGAAGCGAACCGTTCGTTGGCCTGCTACAGCCGGGCATTTGGACCTCGTGTTCCAATGTGTGGATGAACTTTCTGTGCCAGTATGGGATGAGAGGCGTTTAGCGACGGTACTACACTATGACATGATCATGAACGGTGCCCTTGTGACAGGTGTCTCGTCTCGGCTCAGCAGCACAGATAGATCTGGACGAAGCCGCGAAAATCATCAACGGAAAGTAGATTATGAATGACACAAATGCAGTGATACAACCGCTCGAGAAGCTAGCGCAATTTCTAATTGACAATATTGAAACTACGTTGGAGGGCGAGTCTATCGTTCTGAGAATCAGTACTCTCGACAATCCCGGTTGGGAGGTCTCTTCGATACTTCCGAATGAAGCTGCAAAGAATGATGTCGAGAGAAAATCCGTCGGAGCAATTGATGAAGAGAGTGAGGACTGGTGGACTTGCTTCGAGCAAAAATATGCTGAGAGTGCAAAGGTGCTAATGAAGACCGATGTCGTTGTGACGGCATATGGAGGCCCATTGTACCTTCCTGTTATTGCCGAAAAAGTATACTCACGAGTTATGCGTGGAATCCTGAATGAGAACCCGATCATCCTGAATGATGGGCTGATCGATAGAATCAGTACATGGCGGCAAGTTCAATGTGATGGTGAATGGGAACATTTGGATGGAATCAGAATTGCTCTAGCAAGTACCGGCCAGTGGAAGTTTCAGGCGACGAATGTCTCGACGCATTTGATGCGGAAGGACCTGGAATGGGAGAAACGACCAAGGTTTCCGATACTCGGTACGAAGAAGGTATGGATGCGCGACCCGGTCATGATCGATCAATGCTGGTACCATGATTCGACAGAAATCGGAGGATTGGCCAGTATGCTCGAAACGTTCCTGAACAATTCGGAGCTCGATCCGGCAGGTTTGCCGACGGGTAGGTGCTAATGCGCAGATCGCGCGAGATCGTGCCATCATTAGGGGTGTAGTTGGGGTCTCCTTGCTGCTCTTTCTCTGGTTCGCATTCCATACACATGAACTCCGGGTAGCGTTCCAGTATGTTGATGGAACCATCAAATGGACCTCATGTCCCGGTATGTGGATGGATCATTCGCGTCAACGACTGGATGAGAATCGACTACGTTGTGGATTCATCCCGTTGACGAAGAAGAAGCGGAGTGCTCCGTAGCATCGGTATTCCATCTCCCGATACGAAGATGGATTGGAAGCTCCGACAGGAACGCGGACGTCGCCAACGCTATACCGCCGTCCAAACCGCGAACAAATGCTACGCTTGGGTGACTCCCCGTACCCGCCGGTCTCGAACCTGTGCCTCAATCGGGAATTATGTGGCTATCCTCCGCTCATATCCCGCATCCTCCTATCTTTGGGGTCAACCATTCGTCAGAGAACCCCCATGCCTACCGTCGATATCCACCGCCGTACGCTTTCCAATGGATTACGAGTCGTCGTATGTCCGGACCATGGTGCGCCGACCGTGACCGTCAACGTCACCTATCGCGTCGGATCGCACGATGAATGGCCTGCACGGACGGGCCTGGCCCATCTGTTCGAACATCTGATGTTCGACAATACGTCGACGGGACTGGAGAAGCAGTACGATCTGTATTGCACGAAGGCCGGTGGATCGAACAATGCCTATACGACCTTCGATCACACGACGTACTTCATCAACCTGCCGTCGCATCAGGTGGAGCTCGGCTTCTGGCTCGAAGCCGAACGGATGCGCGACTTCATGATCACCGACCATGCCCTGACCACACAGAAAAGCGTCGTGATCGAAGAGATCAAGCAGAACGTGGAGAACCAGCCGTACGGACGATGGAGGACGGCCACGGAAGAAGCCGCCTACACGCCGGACTGTCACTATCACTGGGAGGTCTATGGATCTTCGGAACATGTGGCCTCCGTTTCCATGGACGATGCGCGGACGTTCTACGAGAAGTACTACCGGCCGTCCAATGCCGCCCTCGTCGTGGCCGGCGACGTCACACCAGACGTCGCCTTCGACATGGCCGAGCGCCACTTCGGTCATATCGTATCGCCATCGGCGGCTATCGAGCGCACGTCCTACGACGATGCATGGCGGGTGTTCGGTGCGCATTCGGTGGTACCCGACGCCGTGCCGATGCCGGCTGTCTTCATTTCCTTCCACATGCCGGGCATCTTCGATACGGCCAGCTATTCGGCCGAGATCGCGGCGATGGTATTGGGATCGGGGCGGACGTCCCCGCTGTACAAGCATCTTGTCAACGATCTGCGTATCGCATCGTCGGCGATGGCCTTCTTCGACCGCCGGGCCAACACGTCGCTTCTCACGATCTACGCCCACGCCAATGAGGAATCCGTGACGGCCGACCAGCTCGCCGCAGCCGTCATGGAAGCCATCCAGGGATATACGTGTACGGAAGAGGACTTCGAGAAGGCCTCGAACCGCATTCGCACGGCTCTCGCCGCTGAGATACAACGCAACGAAGGTGTGGCCGACAGCGTGGCTTCCTATACGGTGTTCTTCGACGATCCGGGGCTGGTCAATACGGTGCTTGACAACTATGCGGCGCAGACGCGTGAATCCGTCCAGGCGATGATCGATCGTTGCCGCTCCATCGACGATGGGATACGCGTGGACGTCGTGCCGAATGCCTGATCGTCGTTCACCGACCGCAAGGAGTGGTCACGTTTCGGATGCGATGCCCGCTACCTGACGCAGGCGTTCCGCCGCGCGCTCCAGCGTTGCGTCTTCCTTGGCGATGCAGAATCTCAATGCAGCCGAAGGCTGCCCATCGTTCACGGAGATGAAGGGGCTGAGCGGGATCGACGCCACGCCGATGTCCTTCGTCAATCGTACGGCCAGATCCATGTCGCCTTCACGGGAGAAGCCGTCGTATCCGAGTAGCTGGAAGTACGATCCCGTGCAGGGAAGGATGGACCATGCGCTGCCTTCCAGCAGCGAGCGGAAAAGGTCGCGCTTGTGCTGGAAGAACGTTCCTACCTGTGTATAGGTGGTTTCGTCCTGCATGTAGCGTGCGAGCGCCACCTGCGTCGGTGTATGGACACTGAAGGAGAGGAACTGGTGTACCTTCCTGAATTCGTTCGTCAGCGCCGGTGGTGCCAGACAGCATCCAATTTTCCAACCGGTGGTGTGGAAGGTCTTGCCGAAGGACGTGACGACGAAAGAGCGTTCCCTCAGGCCGTCGATGGACGCCGCCGAATGGTGGCGTTGCCCGTCGAAGACGATATGGTCATAGACTTCGTCGCTCAGGATCACGATGTCCGTACCGTCGACGACGTCGGCGAGTGCGCACAGATCGCCGTCGCTCCACGTCGTTCCGGTCGGATTGTGGGGCGAGTTGATGATGATCATCGACGTCGCAGGGGTGATCATGGCGCGCAGCTCATCCATGTCCGGACGATAGTGCGGCGCCTTCAGCAGGATGGGGAGGACGCGGCCACCGTTGGCGACGACGGCCGGACCATAGGAATCGTAGGCAGGTTCGAAGATGACGACATCGTCGCCCGGTCTCACGACGGTCGTAACCGCCGTGAACAGTGCGGCGGTAGCACCCGGTGTGATGGTCAGCTCCGTCGCGGGATCGACGGTGACGTCGTGCATCACCGCATACTTCCGCGCGATGGCCTCGCGGAAGGCAAGGACGCCCTGCATCGGTGCATACTGGTTGTATCCGTCCCGCAACGCCTGGCCGACGAAGTCGACCAGGACGGGGTCGCATGCATAGTCCGGGAATCCCTGGGCGAGATTGATCGCACCGTGTTCCTGTGCCAGGCCGGTCATCACCGAGAACACGGTGGTACCCACGGCCGGCAGTTTCGAACGAATCACACCTTGCTCCGAACGATCAGTTGTCGAGGATCAGACTCACCTGCTTCGCTACCGGCTCGCCATCGTTGTTGAAGCCGATGCTGAACTCGACGGTGTCGCCTTCGCGAAGATCGTTGAAATCCGAATCGATGAGATCGGTGTGATGGAAGAAGAGATTGTTCGGGCGGTACCGGATGAAGCCGTACCCGTTCTTCAGGCTCAGGATGTCGCTTTCGTCGCGTTGTCCTTCCACTACGTCGGGTTCGTCTCCCGCCGCCGGGACCGGGACGCGTGGGGCCGGCGGGGCCGGTGGCGGCGTGAACGTGTTGTTCTGCTGTGCCTGCTGCTGCGAACGGGGGCGTGCATCGCTGTTGACGAAGAGATTGTTGATGAGCGAGTCGTTCTTCCGTGCCCTGTTCTCGATCAGTTCGTGCATGGCCACGGGATACGTCACTTCCTCGAGGAGTTCCTGCGACGTACGGGTGATGATGCGGTTGCCCTCGTTGTCCGTGAACTCGAAGTCCCACGACAGCACCATGACGCGTGCGCCGACCGTGTTGAGTTTGCGTACGAGGGGCACGTAGTCGCCATCCGACGTGATCAGCACGACGACGTCGAACTGCTTGTTGATCGTGAGTTCGAAGGCTTCGAGGGCCATCCATACGTCGATGCCTTTCTCCTCGCGGCGGCCACCGATGTTGCGGAGGGGTAGATAGTGGGTGATGACGCCTTCCCACATCAGGATGTCGTCGAACACACGCTCGTAGTACAGGAGGTTTCCGCGCTGCTGTGCTTCCTGGGCAGGCATGCGCCCACGAAAGAAGTGGGCGTCGACGATCTGCGACAGACGTACGTCCGCGCCTTCTTCCGCTGCGACAGTGTGCCGTATGAATTCATGCAGCCCGGCGATACTGATGCGGCTGTTGCGGGGATGATTGAAGGCGTAGTAGTTGCTGACGTGCAGGAAATAATTGCCATCGTAGAAAACCCCGATACGAGCCAGTCGAGAACCGTTTTGTGCGGCCATGTGCAATACACTCGAAATAAATGAAGAGAATTGTCAATTGAAGAGCGGCTGGCGAAAATGGTCGGTGCTATTTTCGACCATGACCCCATATCCCATCGCCCTGTTCGCCATCCTGACGGCACTTCTCGGAACGTCCTGTGCCAATGAACGACGAAGGCCGGAAGCGTACGATATCACCGACACTCTGCACTGGATACCATATCGTCTCGTTCACCGCGAAGCCGCTACCATATCCGTGGTTTCTTCGACCGATAGTGTGACCATCGACATCGCCGGTATCACCGTGACGGATACGACAGGACCCGGGAAGCTCATACAGGATTCCATCGACGCTGTCCTCCTGGGCAACTCGTTCATCACGGAACAGGTTCCACCGAATGCGCGGGCATTCGTGGATACGCTGGTGGCCGAATACAGGAAGTTCACCACTGACTTCCCTGACACACCAGGCGGCTGGATGGTTGAACGGTCGGCGGATATCCTCCGCAATACCCCATCCCTATTGGTTGTCACAGTGCGATCGTACGAGAACATGGGCGGAGCTCACCCCAACCACTTCGAACGGTATCTGAATTTTTCCCCCTCGACTGGACGTCTGCTGACGCTCGATAGCGTTCTTGCCGGAACCTATACCCCTACCCTGATTGCCGAAGCCGAACGAATGTTCCGTAGCGAACGCGAAATAACGAAAGAATCCAGTCTCAGCGATGCCGGATGGATGTTTCCGGATGATAAGTTTACGCTGGCCGTCAACTGGATGCCGAGCAGGGAAGGCCTCGTCTTTCACTACAATACCTACGAGGTCGGTCCCTATGTGATGGGGACGACGACGATCACGGTGCCGTACAAGGCGCTGAAGCAGTATCTGCGGCCGGGCTGGCCTCGCTAGGGGAAAGGGGGTATTCCCTTCTCAGAATCCGCGCTTCAGTTTGGCAGAAAGGCGCTCGGAGAGGACGTTGCGGCCGGTATCGGACAGAAGGCCGAGGCCGATGACGCTCTGCCGGAAGGTATAGGCCTTGGCCAGCGGGAACTGACGTCCATCCAGCAGCCAGGCCAGGAAGATACCGTCCGATATCCCCGATTCCAGGTGCGTGAAGGCCTCCACGTCGACGTCCGTGAACCAGCCGGAATGGACGAGCTGCTGCGTGAGCTGTGTTCCCAGCTCGTGGAGGAACTGGCGCGTGCGCTGCACGCGCGTAAGAAAGACCGTGTTGTCGGTACGGAGTGCATGGGCCCAGAATTCCAGCAGGAGAGGGGCCTGGCCTGCCCGCGATTCGTAGAATTCGACGGCGCTGCCGCGGATGGCGTCCACCTTGCTCATGGCATCGTCGGCAGCGTCCACACGCTGCCTGACGATGCTTTCGAATTCGGTCATCCACGAGTCGTAGATCGCGAGGAAGAGCTCTTCCTTGGTTCGGAAATATTCGTAGATGGTGCCCTTGCCGATATCGGCCTGCGTGGCGATGTCCTGCATCTTGGTGGCGTGGTAGCCGGTCCGGGAGAAGGTTTCTGCAGCATGGCGGATGATCTCCGCACGTTTGGCCGATTTGTCGACGATCGCGGGCATGTATGGTCCTAAGCTGGTGGGTCAGGCCTTGGCGGCCATCATCTTCTCGTGGTCCTTCAGGAAGGCGTCCAGACCGGCGTCGGTCAGCGGATGCTTCATGGATTGCATGAGTACCTTGTAGGGAACGGTAGCAATGTGCGCGCCAGCTTTTGCGCATTCGAGAAGATGCAGGGGATTGCGGATCGAGGCCGCGATGATCTGCGATTCGAGTCCCTGGACGTCCCAGATCTCGGCCGTATCGCGTACCGCCTGGATGCCATCCGTCGAAATGTCGTCGAGCCTTCCGAGGAAGACGCTCACGTACGTGGCACCTGCATTGGCGGCGATGAGGGCCTGGTTGGGCGTGAAGAGCAGCGTGACGTTCGTGGGAATGTCCTGGTCGGCCAGCTTCCGGACGGCGGCGAGGCCCTCGGGAATGAAGGGGATCTTGATGGTGGCGTCGGGGAACCACGAGAGGATCTCGTCGGCTTCTCGCAGCATGCCGTCGGTGTCCACGCTCACGACTTCGACGCTCAGATGGCCACCTACGCTCTTGTGGATGTCGAGGATGAGCTTCTTGATGTCGACCGACGGATCTTCCCTGGCGAGGAGGGACGGATTGGTGGTGACGCCGCTCAGTATTCCGAGCGAAGCCGCATGTTGGATTTCCTTGAGATTGGCGCTGTCGACGTACAACTGCATGTCGGTCTCCGTGCGTGGATGGAATGGACTGCAAAGATACCGGACGTGGCCGCAATTACCCTACCATGCAGGTGCGGGACGGATGCTTCTTCGCGTTCCGCGGCCGTATCAGCTCTCGGAGCTTTCGCCCCATGGATCGCGGCCGAACAGCTTCACAGCCGGCAGGTCCGTGAAGACCTGATGGAAGAAGAGTATCTGCATCGTCGTTTCCATCGCTTCCTCCGTGTCTTCGTTCCATACGTAGGTGATACGCCCCTCGCGAGGGAAATGGTCGCCTTCGGCCGGGACGTTCTCGCCGATCGGCCGTTCGGCAGGCGGCGAGCCGGCGATGAGACGGACGGCATCCTCGACGGTATCGACGTCGGCTTCGACGCGGCAGGCCCACAGACCGGCCACGAGCGCTTCCTCCGTGAGATCGTACCATTCTTCGCTGACGTCCATCGCCGGATGATCGGTCTCTCCCACGTAGGCGATGGTGCAATCGCCGGTGCCCTGGGACAGGGCAGGCACTTCGACGTCGAATTTTTCGGCCAGGACGATGGCTCCAATGCGTACCAGGAAGTCGTTCGGCGTGGGCGACGACACGCTGTCGATACCGGTGAGATGTTCGGCGAAGGACATGCCGACGACGTTGGTGTAGTCGTGGAGCTGCACGCACGGTCCGGCGATGATCCGGTAGTCCACGAGCGTCACGCCCATGCCGTATCCGATGGGCGATACGAGGGCCATGTCGACCATGTTCGCGAGAAGGAGTCGGCTGCACTCCGGCTCCGAGGCGCGGATCAGCGTCCAGCCGAGGCGCTGGCATACGTCGTCGACGTTGCCGAGGATCGGTGCGTAGAGGGGATGATCGGGTACGGCAATCTTCATAGGGACCTCGTTGTGGCATACATGGCAATTCCTGCGGCGACGGCGACGTTGAGGGAATGCTTCACGCCGTGCATGGGAATCTCGAGTGCGCCGTCGCAGACGGCAAGGACGTCGTTGGAAACGCCGGAAATCTCGTTGCCGAGCACGAGAGCGCACGGATAGTCGGCGGCGACCAGCGTATCGATCGGCCGGGGACTGTCCGTCAGTTCGACGGCGAAGATGCGCAGTCCATCGGCCTTCATCAGTGCGATGGCCTCCATGGTATTCCGGATGGCGACCCACGGTACGGTGTCGTCGGCCCCAAGTGCCGTCTTGTGGATTTCCGCACGCGGCGGCGCCGGTGTATAACCGGTGAGGACGAGGCGCTGGATACGGAAGGCATCGGCGGAACGGAAGATCGATCCCACGTTGTACATGCTGCGGATATCCTGCAGGATGACGGTCACCGGGTGCCGACGAATGGAAGGGACTTCATCAGGTGACAGACGTCGGTCGACGAGTTCGGAATGGGAGAGTTTACGCACACCGCGAATATCGTACTTTGGAGACGTATGAACAGAAGAGAACTGCTGACGTTGTTGCTGGCCGCCCTGCCTGCGGCCCGTATCGTTGCCGGTGGACCCAGTACGGTGCGCAATGCGCGCCCGTTGCCGGTGCCCGTGCCGCCATCGTTCGGCAGCGAGCCTCTGGTGAGATTCCTGGTCCTCGGAGACTGGGGCACGGCCGGTTCGCTGCAGAAGAAGATCGCGGCTTCCATGGAACGCGTCGCCGGCGAGGCGGGCGGTATCACGGCCGTGATCAGCACGGGAGACAACATCTATCCCAATGGCGTGGACAGTGCCGACGATCCGCAGTGGAAGCGCAAATTCGCCGATATCTATACCGGCCGTCATCTCCAGGTTCCGTGGTGGGCCGTGCTCGGTAATCACGATTACAGGAAGAACGTCGACGCCCAGATCGAATACGGGAAGCGGGACACGCGCTGGCACATGCCGGCCCGATACTACCGGACGGAAATCGCGATCGACGCTGAAACAAAACTGGCGGTTTTCGCTCTTGACACGCAGGCGATCCTGCAGCGTACGGAGGGCTGGAAAGAGCAGGTACAGTGGCTGCAGAAATCTCTCGGGAGTGAGAAGGCCGCATGGAAGATCGTCGTAGGACATCATCCGCTGCGGTCGGCGGGTGCCTACGGTGATCAGGCCTGGATGATCACCCATATCAAACCCCTGCTCGACAGATATGGCGTGGCCATGTATCTCTGTGGTCACGATCACGATCTGCAGGTCATCGCCCATCCTTCGGATACGTTCCTGTGCGTGGTTTCTGGCGCAGGAGGCGGTGCACGCGACACGGCGTTCGGAGATCATTCGCTGTTCGCCGCCACCAACGGAGGATTCGCCATGCTGAGCGTCACTCCACGACGCGCGGCGATCGCCATGTACGATGCGGACGGTACGTTGCGCTTCGTGCATGGGCGGAATGCATAGGGTGGCAAGGGCATACAGGTAGTTATATACATTCGAGCGGGAGCGGTCATGTCGATCCGTTGCTTCGTGGTGATGATGGTGGCCGGTATGATAGGGGCGACGGCTCTCGTGGCGCAGTCGTATCCGGACAGCAAGGGCCGTGACTTCTGGTTCACCTTCCTGCCCAACTATCACAATACCGCCAGCAACCTTCCGATCGAACCCCTTCGCCAGCTCGAGCACCAGCTCTACATCTACATCGGCGCCGAGCGCCCGACGTCCGGTACGATCACGTGGTACGACGAAGCGGGCCGGGCGAACGTGGAAACGTTCAACATCGTCGATCCTTCGAAGCTCCACGAAACGCACCGCTTCTACAGCGGTTACGAGCTGCGTGGATTCAACACCGGTGGTGATATCGACATCCCGTCCAGCCAGTGCGAAATCCCCGCCAACCAGTCCGTCCATATCGAAGCCGATAACGACGTCACGGTCTATGCCATGAATCAGGCCGAGCTCACCAGCGATGCCTTTCTCGTACTGCCCACGGATGCCCTCGGCGACGACTACGTCGTGATGGCCTATACGACCGATCCAAAGATGACGGCACTCGGCAGCATGAGCGGCAATACCACGCCCAGCCAGTTCGCCGTCGTGGCCGTCGAGGACAATACCGAAGTGGAGATCGTACCGTCGTCGGCCACGATCAACAACGCGACGCGCCAGCCCATGACGACGGTCCTGTCCAAAGGACAGTCCTTCCTCGTACAGCAGAATCCCCGTATCGAAGCATTCGGCGATCTCACCGGATCGGTGGTACGCGCCAACAAACCTGTCGCCGTCTTCGGCGGGCATCAGCGAACGACGCTTCCCATCGCCCTGACCAATTCGCTAGGGTCGCGTGACTGTCTGGTGGAGCAGATCAATCCGATCAGGACATGGGGCAAGAGCGCCTTCCTGACGCCGTTCGCACCCTCGGCCGACGAATTGCCGGACGGTAACGATCTCTATCGCGTTCTGGCTGCCTTCGACTCCACGGCCGTCGTCGTCAACGGCGCCCAGGTGGCACTGCTCGGTGCCGGCCAGTTCCATGAAGGAGCCCTCGTCGAGGCACTGGACGTCACCACGTCGCGTCCTGCCCTCGTGGCCCAGTACAAGAAGTCGTCCAGCCCCGGTGGCCAGCAGAGCGGCAGCCGTATCGGCGATCCGCTCATGATGCTCGTCCCTCCGGCCGAACAGTTCATGAGGTCCTACCGGTTCATGAACGCCCAGGCCTATCGCTTCGACGGCAATCCGGCGAATCCGACGGTCATCGACTCCGTCTACAAGGAGCAGTACCTCAACGTCGTGATTCCTATCGGACCAGCGAATACGGCACCGCTGAACATCAACCTCCAGCTCGACGGCAGGCCCGTCAACGCGCAGTGGAAGCGCATCGGATCTTCGGAATTCGGATATGCGACGCTGCGGATGCTGGACGGCGTGCATACCATCTCGGCCGATACGACGTTCGGTATCTACGTCTACGGCTACGGCGTCGCGAATTCCTATGGCTATATCGGCGGCATGGCCTTCCGCCCGCTCGACACCTATCCTCCGAAGATCTCGGACGAGCCGACATGTTCCGGTAGCGATGTCGTGGTCACGGACTCCGTTCTCGGAGATTCGCGCATCCGCACCATCGCCGTCGTTCCCGGTTCGGACACGAACGTCCGCTATACGATGCCGTCGATCGGCACGCCGCAGTCCATCGTACGCATGGCCATCGGTCTCGACAATCCGTATGCGGATGGAGCCATCACCATCGAGGCGATGGATGATGTAGAGCAACGCACGCGCCGCACCATCGCCATCCCGGGCTTCACCGTCGGCGTCGACGGCCGGGGAAGCGAACCTACGCCGCTGGCGAAGACGTGGGTGCTCCCCGTCGGTCGTGGCCGTTGCGACAGTATCGTGTTGCACAACTACGGAGCCTG
The DNA here is from genome assembly GCA_001899175.1 of Candidatus Kapaibacterium thiocyanatum. NCBI lineage: Bacteria > Pseudomonadati > Bacteroidota > Eximiradiia > Eximiradiales > Kapaibacteriaceae (SeqCode) > Kapaibacterium (SeqCode) > Kapaibacterium thiocyanatum (SeqCode). The sequence goes on from MKVH01000025.1 coordinate 17,021, forward strand.
GCCACAGAAGATCTCGACCCTTCGTTTCACGAGTGGTACGGCCATCGATATCTCGGATCTGCCTCTGGACATCGCTCCGGGAGGGCGGACCGTCATTCGGTATTGCCGCCGTGTGGATGAAGAAGGCGAAGGGATGGATACCTTGCTCATCGGCGACACCTGCCTTGCACGCCCCGTCGCCGCCATCGATATCCGGGCACGGATGGACAGGTCGAAGCCGACGGTCGCGACAACGACCGATCCCTGTTCGACGAGCGTGACCATGACCGTGACGGAGCGCTCCGAAGCGGACTTCGGTCTGGAGAACGTAACCGTCATGACGGACGTCCTGCGCAACTGCACGGCCGATGTGCGGACCACGGCCGCCGACGAGATCAGCTACGTCATCACCGTCATCGATCCGTTCGAGGACGCCATCTACGGCGTCGATGCCGTGGATTCGGCAGGCAATCGCGAAGTCTTCATCGATACTATTCCCGGCTTCACCCTCAGCTTCCTCGGCGAACGGGGAAGGACGACGACCTTCCCGTATCCGGTATCGCCCGTAGGGGGGCGTCACTGCCGCGACGTGGCCATACGCAACTACGGTACGCGATCCATCACGCTCGACGAGGCACGACTCGATCTCAATATCCGGTTCTCCGTGCCCCAGCATCAGTTCCCGATCACGGTTCCGCCGGGCGAGGAACGGTTCCTGACCGTATGCTACGAACCCGTGGTTGCGGCCGACAGCCTGAACGACGCCGACACCATGCGTTTCCGGTTCGGATGCAGCGAGAAGAACGTCTCCGTACAGGGAGGTGGAAGTGTCGTCGTCTTCGAAGGCGTGTCGGGTTGCAACGTCCCCCTGAATACCGATGTCTGGAAGGCCAGTCGGATGGCCGTCTCTCCGCAGCCGGCTACCGATGCCGTCGTGCTGGTCCTGCGAGATTCCGTGGACGGTGCGGTGGTGCGTATCGTCGACGTCACGGGTGGCGAAATTGCGCGGTACACGTACAGAGGGCCGATGACGAAGGCCCTGAGCGTATCGGTCGGTGACGTGCCCGATGGAACCTATGTCTGCCTCGTCGATCACAATCAAGGTACCACATCGGCCGTCATCGTGATCAGACGGTAATCCGTTACTTTTGACGTCCCATTTCGTCCGTTTTCCCCCAAGCTCCCATGCTTCCCATGCAGAAGACCTCCCTTCGACTCGTATTGCTGGTTTCGGCGGCTGTGGCCGTCGGTATCGGCCTCGGCGTCTATGTCCAGCCCGCGATCTCGGGCGACAACGTCTTCGAGAACGTCCGCAAGTTCAATGAAGTCCTCAACATGGCAGCCAAGAACTATGTGGAGGAAGTCGACACGCAGAAGCTCACGGAAGCCGCCATCAAGGGCATGCTCGACGAGCTCGATCCGCACTCCGTCTACATCCCTGCCAAGGAAATGCAGAAGGTGCAGGAAGACTTCCAGGGGTCGTTCGAGGGCGTGGGCGTGGAATTCGACATCATCAACGACACCATCACGATCGTTTCCCCGATCTCCGGAGGTCCGAGCGAAGCTCTCGGCATCCAGGCGGGCGACAAGATCGTCCGCATCAACGACACCTCGGCCGTGAAGATCACACGCGACATGGTTCCAAAGAAGCTGCGTGGTCCGAAGGGTACGATCGTCAAGGTCCACATCAAGCGTCCGGGCGAATCGGAACTGCTCGTATTCGACATCAAGCGCGACAAGATTCCGATCAACAGTGTCGACGCCTCCTTCATCATCCAGGGGACGGACGTCGGCTACATCGCCGCGAACCGCTTCAGCGCCACGACGTACGAAGAGCTGCTCACGAATGCGCGCAGGCTCCGCGATGCCGGCATGAAGAAGATGCTGCTCGACCTTCGCGGCAATCCGGGCGGCTATCTCGACCAGGCCTTCCGTATCGCCGACGAATTCATTCCGGCAGGAAAGAAGATCGTCTACACGAAGGGACGTCGCGCCGAATTCGACGAAGATTTCTGGTCGACACCTGGCGGTGAATTCGAGGACATTCCGCTCATCGTCATGGTGAACGGTGGTTCGGCATCCGCGAGCGAGATCGTCTCCGGCGCCATCCAGGACCTCGATCGCGGTCTCGTCGTGGGCGAAACATCCTTCGGCAAGGGGCTCGTCCAGCGTCAGTACCAGCTCGGCGACGGCTCGGCCTATCGCCTCACCATCTCGCGCTACTATACGCCGTCGGGTCGCCTCATCCAGCGTCCGTACGACGACAAGTCGAAGTACTATCGCGGCGAAGGCCGTGTGGAAGCGGAAGAAGGAGACAACATCGAGCACGAGAAGGATGCCAGCGAGGATTCCACGCACAAGCGTCCGACGTTCAAGACGGCCGGTGGCCGTACCGTCTTCGGCGGTGGTGGCATCACGCCCGACTACGTGGTGAAGAGCGATACGATCGCCATGCTCGCCCGCAAGCTCCGTGCGAAGAACCTGTACTGGGAAACGGCCGACAATCTGATGAAGGTCAAGGGTAAGGATATCCGTGCCGTCTACGGCGAAGATCTAGGCAAGTACGTCCGCAGCTTCACCATCGGTGACGACGTCATCGCCCAGCTCAAGGAACTTGCCAGGCAGAAGGACGTTGAATGGAACGATGCCGAGTTCAAGCAGGATGACGACTTCATCCGCACCGTCATCAAGGCGTACATCGGCCGCTCCATCTTCAACAACAACGGCTATACGGCCGTGATGCTGGATGTGGACAAACAGGCGAAGAAGGCTCTCGATCTCTTCCCCGAAGCGAAGAAGATCGCGAAGCTTCGCTAACTTTGCGTCCTTTACAGACAGAAACACCACACATGAACACCATGATCCGTCTGGCGGTCGTCGGCATCATCATGCTGACGGCCGGTCTCACACGTGCGTCCGCACAGTCCTTCCTCTATCCAGGTGAAGAGCTTACGTTCCGCGTGTCCTACCTCAACATCACGCTCGGTACGGTCAAGTCCGTCGTCGAGCCGTATACGACGCTCGACGGACGCCGCGTCGCGAAGGTCAAGGTCTACATCAACTCCCATCCGAACATTCCCTTCGTATCGCTTCACTCCATTTACGAGAGCTGGGTGGATACGACGGTGACGTTCTCCTACAAGTTCAATGCGAATACGCAGGTCGACGACAAGTGGGAGTTCGATCAGTATCTGTTCGACTATACGAACAAGCTGCTGACGATGGAGAAGTACAGGGACAAGCAGAAGGTATCGTCGAAGACGGCCGAGATCAAGAAGCGTTTCAACGATGGCAGTTCGCTGCTGTTCGCTGCGAGGTCCATGCTGTATTCGAAGAAGAGCTATCGTATGCCCACCGTCATCATGGAAGACACCGTTAGCACGGTGATCAACTTCCAGGGCAAGCAGGAAGCCGTCGATATCGATGCCGCCAGTTATCCCGTACGTACCGTCTACTTCAACGGCGATGCGAACTGGACAGGGATCTACGGTCTTACCGGACGCTTCGAAGGATGGTTCTCCGACGACGAAGCCCGCATTCCGATCAAGGCCAAGATGAAGGTCTACGTCGGCAGCGTGACGATCGAACTGCAATCCTGGAAGCGCGGCTCGTGGCAGCCGCCGAAGGCCGGATGATCATCGTCGTCGACGGAGGAGGCTCGACCACGGCCTGCGCCGCTTTCACGGGCACACACGAGCATGGCCGCACGGAACTGCCGTCCTGCAAACCAGCCGCAGGAGACACGCGTACGGATGAACTGTGCCGTTACCTCGGCTCCTGGCTTGTCACCACGCATCTGAACATCGCATCGTCCGACATACTCCTCGTGGGCATGTCGGGTGTATGGTCGCAGGAGGAACGTCGTTCCTATACCGAGGATCTCGACCTGTCATGGTCACGCTACGTCGGCGACACCGTGCCCCGTATCACCGTGGTCAGCGACATCGAACTGGTACAACTCGCAGCACTCAACGGCAGGCCCGGCGTCGTTCTCGTTGCAGGGACGGGGGCCATCGCTCTCGGTATCGCCCGTGATGGAAGACAGATCAGGGTGGGTGGATGGGGCCCCCGCATCGACGATGCGGGCAGCGGCTTCTGGATGGGGCGCAAAGCCTTGCGCGCAGTCGCGTGGATGCTGGATGGACGCGGACCCTCGACCCTGCTGATACGACCCGTCGCCGCCTTCCTCATGGCCGATCCGGCCGATGTGCCGACACTCCAGAACAAATTGCGCACGACGTCGATCGATCGCTGCGCACGCCTCGCCCATGCCGTCTTCGCCTATGCCGCGGAAGGCGATGCCGTCGCCATGCATATCAGGGGTGAAGCCGCACGCGAACTTGCGCGACTCATCACGACGGTATGCAGCGATACGTCAGATATTCCTCCGGACATCGTCCTCTATGGTTCGCTGTGGCGCGATGAACCGTTCTACCGCATCGTCCACGGTCTCGTCAGCGACCAGGTGCACGGCGCATCGTTGCAGACGATGACCGACGTCCTCGCGTCGACGGCCGAAGCCATGCTGACGGCATCCTGAGTCTGCACACGTCGTTCGGACATCGAAGCGCTCGATGTCCCGCACCGCGCGTCGTCAGCGAACGGCAGCATCGACGAGTCTGAGATACCGGCTGCGCGCGGAAATCGATGCGCGAATTCCCATCGGAAGCGTGAGCTTCTTCTGCTCGTGGCCATACATCAGGTTGCCGAGGACGGGTCCCGTCGAACGTGCTGCATATTCCGTCAGGACTTCCCCGATGTCCCGCGTCTGCGTGGACGAGCCGCGTACGACCTTCTGCGTGAACTGGCCGAAGACCGTGGCCGCGCATGACGATGGAATGCCGGCGAGGGAAAGCTGCGTCAGCATGCGGTCGATGCGATAGGTCTCTTCGCCTACGTCTTCGAGAACGAGAACATTGTCCTCGAGTGCAGGCATGTACGGCGTGCCGAGCAGCGAGACGAAGACACTCAGATTGCCGCCGAGCAGACGTCCTTCCGCGGCACCGCGCCGCAGGATCGTGACCGGAAGCGATTGCTTCAACGGCCCCAGGGGTTTCGCCGATGTGAGCACGCGCCAGAACCATTCCTCGCTTTCCCCGTCGAACGTGTCGGCCATGTCGACGCTCGGCATGGCGCCCGAGAACGTGACGAGCGATGTCTTTTTCCATATGGCGAGCTGCAGTGCCGTCGTATCGGAAAACCCGACGAAGATCTTCGGATGACGCCTGATGATGCGGTAGTCGATGTCGTCGAGCAGACGCATCGTGCCGTAGCCTCCGCGTGCGCACATGATGGCGTCGATACCGTCGTTCGTGAACATGTCCATCAGGTCGGACAGCCGTTCCTCGTCCGTACCGGCGAGGTAGCCCGCATGGCTCCGCCGTGCCGCACGACCGAGTTCCACACGGTAGCCGAGCGATTCCAGATACCGGATGCCACGGTCGAGTCTCGAGGGGTCTCGCTGTGGTGAGGCCGGTGAAACGATGCCGATGACGGCGTGTCTGGGCAGGCGTTTGGGGATAAGCATGGGTAAAAATCGCGATTTACGGTGGAAAAGGTGTGGATCGAACGTTACACCGCATGGGCAGATCGTAACGCCGATGACTCGACAGGAATTGCTAAGTTGCGCCCCGGCAATCTCTTACACCAGTATTCCCGGCATCTCCGTCGTATGGCACGCCATTTGGTTGGCCATGTCCGCGGCAAGATGTTCCACGCCGGGCCGACCTCATGTTCCCGTTGCGACGTCGTACTATCCGATCGATCATGTCCATGCTGTTCCTGATGGTTTGTTCCATCGGGGTGAGCTATGCCCAGCCGTCGATCAGCGGTATCGTCAACGACTACGTCCAGGTCAAGGAAGTATTTCCCTGCGACAGTACGGTTCGCGTGGAATCGACTCAGGGGTTGTCCGCCGGCAGCCGCGTCCTGCTCACGCAGATGAAGGGTGCGCTCGCCTCCGTCGTGAACGACAGTACCTATGGAACGATCCTCGCCATCAACGGCGCAGGTGCGACGGAATTCCTGACCATCGATCATATCGATGGCGACCTCGTGACCTTCACTACACGCATGGTCCACGACTATTCCCCATCCGGCATGGTGCAGCTCGTCCGCGTGCCGGTCTACGATGACATCATTATCGGCGGACCGTTGTCCGCGAAACCCTGGAACGGCACGACGGGCGGTGTGCTCGTCATCGAAGTGCGCGGAGCTCTGGCCTTCGCTGCCGACATCACTGTCGACGGAGCGGGCTTCCGTGGCGGCAGGACGTCGATTCCGCGAAGCCGGTGCGATGTCGGCGACTTCGTCGTCAACTGGGCCGTCGGTCTGTCCGCGGAAAAAGGCGAGGGCATCTTCCAGCCGCCGACGAATGCCGGCGCCGGACGCGGTCCCGCCGTGTCGGGCGGTGGGGGCGGCAACGGCAACAATGCAGGCGGCGGCGGTGGTGGTAATGCCGCACGTGGCGGTATCGGCGGCAATCCCAATCTCTATTGTCATCTCTTTCCGGCCGTCGGTGGCTATGGCGGTAGTGCGCTGGATACGCTCAACGGCAAGCAGCGATTCTTCCTCGGCGGTGGCGGTGGCGGCGGGCATCAGAACGATGTCCAGGGCACCGGCGGTGCGGCCGGTGGTGGACTCGTCGTCATCAAGGCCAGGCGTATCGTCGGGAACGGTCATACCATCAATGCGAACGGTGCGCATGTCACGCTTCTTGCCGGTGAGGATGGTTGCGGTGGTGGCGGTGCAGGCGGTACGGTCGTCGTCGACGCCGATACGGTGGAAGGATCGCTCGTGATTTCCTGCACCGGTGGTAACGGCGGCAGCACCAATGCCATGTACAATGCTCACGGTCCGGGCGGTGGTGGAGCGGGTGGAGCGGTCATCCTCACGCGTTCTCATGCATCGCTGACGACGGACCTTCGGGGCGGCCTGCCTGGAACGCACCTGGTGCAAAGCAATGAAGTCTATAGAAGCGGTTTCGGTGCCGAGCCCGGTGGCGAAGGAGTCGTCACGGTTCCCTTTGCGTGGAAACGTCCGATCAGCATTTCGCTGACCGTAGATGGTGACGCGGCATTGTGCGAAGGTGCGGTTACCTTCATCGATGCGTCGCCGGGATTCGCCAGTTATCGATGGAGCGATGGCGCGACGTCTCCGCGACGGTTCGTGAGCGATCCCGGATCGTACGTCATGATCGCCGTCGACAGTGGCGGCTGCACGCACGTCTCGCGGAGCGTCGTCGTCTCGCGGAATACGACGTCGTACAGCGTCGGTGGCGTGCTCGACTTCGGTATGTGCGATTTCGACGTACCATACCGGAAGACGCATGTCTTCCGCAATACGGACGACGAGGATCTGACGATCGGCAGCATCGATATGCCCGGCGGATTCACGCTTGTACGCCCGGATTCGTTTCCGGTCACCGTGCCTGCGGGACAGCAGCTCGACCTCGAAGTGGAATTCATCGCCGCAGAGGACAGGCCGTACAGCGGCTCGATGGTGATCAACAGCACGGCCCCGTGTGCGGACACGAGCGTCGTCGAATGCAAGGCGACCGTCAATCCCGTCTATGTCACGTTCTCCGTTCCGGACACCGTGGCCGGTGTGGGTGCTCGCGGCTTCGGCATACCGCTCTACTGCCTCGTCGAGCCTGATACGGCCACGCTGAAGGTATCGTTGGCCCACGTCGTACTGTCGCTCGACAATCGTGTATTCGCTGTGGATACGATCTTCGGGGCGGACAGGATGACGGATGTCGTCGATCTCGTCAACAACGTCCGGACGATCACGCTCAGGATCGCAGGTGCGAACGTCCGTGGCGGTTCCCGCGTTCTCGCCACACTTGTCGGGACGACGCTCTCGTCCGTCGTGAAGGCCACGCCGATCAGGATCGTCGGCGTGACGTGGACCGATGCGGAGCAGATACCCGTCACGAAGGTGAAGGACGGTTCGTTGCAGGTCGATCCGCTCTGCTATGGCGATGCACGCGTCGTGCGCTTCTTCGCGCCCGCATTGCTGCAGATCGCACCGAATCCCGTCGTTGACGATCTGGTCGTCACCATCGGTATGACGGTACCGGGAACCTACGACCTCGCCATCGTCGACGTACAGGGTAATCCCGTGATGACACGGTCGTTCGACCGTCCATTCCACGACGGACAGGGCGTCGCATCGCGGTACGTCAACGAAACGTTATCGATCCCTTCAGGATCGCTGGCCAACGGTGCCTATGTGGCACGTCTCATCACACCTGTCCAGACGCTTTCCGTCCCCTTCGTCGTCGCACGTTGACGACGGATCAGTTCTTTCCCGGAGATCCCGACGCCACGACGATGTCGGGCCTTGCCTTCATGATGTCATGCATCAGCTTCGCAGCTTCCTCCGACTGCCAGTCCGCCGCAACGGCCGGAAGCGACATGATGTGCTGCATGAGATCGTCCTGTTCGCGTCCGATGCGCTGTGCCTCGTTATAGGGTGTATCCGACGAGAATGTCACGAGTGTATAGAGGGGGATGAACCTGGCCGGGTAATGCGCATGGAGCCATGCTTCGATCTTCTTGCGAAGGAGGAAGGCCGGATCGGCCACCTTGTCCCGCATCTCGATGAAGTTGTCGAGGGCGAGGTCCGCGATGGCATCGCCGGCAGGCTTGCGCAGGTCCTGATACGTGCGGAGCGTATCGGCCCAGTCGCCCTTGCAGTGATCGAGGCATTCCATCAGGATGCGGCAGTCTTCGAAGCCGCAATTCATGCCCTGACCGTAGAACGGTACGATGGCATGCGCTGCGTCGCCGATGAGCGCCACGCGATCCTTCATGATCCAGGGAGAGCAGCGGACCGTGACGAGGGATGATTCGGGATTCGAGAAGAAGTCCTCGATCAGCGTCGGCATCATGGCCCTGGCATCGGGGAACTGTTCGTCGAAGAACCGCTCCACGTCCTGCTTCGTGGTGAGTTCGGTGAAGGAGGGCGATCCGTCGTGGGCGAAGAAGAGCGTGCAGGTGAAGCTGCCGTCGAGATTCGGCAGGGCGATCATCATGTAGGAATGACGCGGCCAGATGTGCAGGGCGTGCTTCTCGATACCGAAGCCGCCCGTCGACGTCGGCGGAATGTGCAGCTCCTTGTATCCGTGCTGCAGGTACGTCTGCGAATAGTCGAACCTGTCGGTCTTCTGCATCTTCTCGCGGACGGCCGAATAGGCCCCGTCGGCACCGAAGAGAATGTCAGCGTCGACGGTCATGCGTTCACCGGTATGGACGTTCTCGAAAACGGCGCGGGCATCGTCTACGTCGACATCGGTACAGCGTACGGAGAAGGTGATCTCGACGCCATGCCGTTCGGCGCAGGAGAGCAGGACCTTGTTGAGTTCACCGCGCGAGACGCTGTTGATGGCCTGATCGCCGACGCCATAGGCGAGGAAGGTCTGGTTGCCTGCGACGTCGTGCATCACACGGCCGCGCATGGGAATGGCCACGGTCCGGATGTCGTCCGCGATGCCCGCCAGTTCGAGTGCGCGCAGGCCGCGGTCGGACATCGCGAGGTTGATCGAACGTCCCGCACTGATGGTGGCATTGCGCATATCCGGACGTCGTTCGAACAGGCGCACCTTGTATCCGCGTTTCGCGAGCATGACGCTCAATAGGCATCCTACGAGACCGGCTCCAACGATGGTAATGCGTTGCATGATTGTCCAGGGTGTTAGTCGTTGTTCTTGATGTCGAACCTGGGATTGACCAGGGTGCAGTGTGATGTCGCATCGGTATCGACGAGGATCCATTCGGTGCTCGGATGCTTCGACGGGAAGCGTCCGACGTGGATGCAGGCGACGGTGACGTCCGTCCACCGTCCGTCGTTCACGATCTCCAGCCGTGCGAGTGTGTCGCCCGGAATCGGTGTGGCGACGGTCCTCATCGTGCCGTTGTTCGTGACGGATGTGCGGTCCGATCCGATCGTGATTACGATGCCGTCGTCGCGTCCGGCGTCGCGGTCATAGGGCGTCGTTCGCGTACGGAACGTGACCTGCGATCCGGGGCCGAGAAGGAAGTTGCTGTAGAAGACGCCGTCGGTGAGCTTCTTGACCCTGATACTCGCCTTCGCCGACGGTCCGAGCTTGAGGATGTGATCTTCTGATGCATCGACGTTGCGGTAGTCGCCGTGGATGAGCCCTTCGATGGGCCAGCCGGAATTGCGATGCAGTCCGAACCGGTGTGCATCCGCACAGCCGGCGAGAACGATGCAGGCCGTCAGCAGCGATATGGTGAGGCGGTGCTTCATTCGTGAGGAAGGTTTCGGCCGTAGCGCAGTTCTTCGCGATGGAAGAGGCGTTCCCACAGCGTGACGCCGATACCGAGGTAGAAGGCGTCGAAGCTCAGGGGATTGTTGACGTGTTCTCCGCCCCAGTCGTAGCCGCGGAGGCTGCCCGTCGAGCCCGAGACGTAGCCGACGGTGAGGAGGACGTTGAGTTCCGTATTCACGGGAAGGGTCAGACGTGCACCTGCATGCGTGAAGGTCGACGGCGCGTAGTTGTATTCGGCGAAGGGCTCCACGACGAAGTCGGGGCCGATCGGGCGCAGGACGATGCTAGCGCGTATCGGGAGGACGCCGATGCCGAAGGCCACGTTGCCGGGTGCGACGACGTTGATGAGCGACGTACCGAGCGACAGCTTGTAGTCGAGGAAGGGAAGGGCGATGGTGGCGTTGCATAACCGTGCCGTGAAACCGGTGACGGCAGGCTTGGCGCTTCCCGTCTTGTTCGGTGCGAACAGCGAAGCGTCGGTGTTCGCACCCACGAGCATGAATTCGGCGAGGCCGATGGCCCACGATGAATGTTCGTGGTACTTCCATTCGACGTTCAGTTCCTCGTCCTTGTTGAGGAAGTCGAGTACCGATGCACCGATGCCGAGGTAGGGAAAGTTCACGAAGGATCCCGGGGCCACGAAGCCCGACATGCCGAAGGCATAGCCTGCGTAGAGGCGCAGGTTGAGGCCGCCGATGCTGCCCAGTTCCGCGGAGCCGGACAGGTTGACGTATTGCGACGGCAGGAAGGCGAAGGACGCCTGCGCCGAAAGGGCCAGATAGGGAATCGTGTTCTTCAGGTACCAGCGCTTCTTGATGTTGAGCACGCCCGCACCGTTGAGGTAGTGGGCGAGGTCGTCGTCGGGTCTGAGCAGCTCCCATGCCGTGAATCCGTACGACCAGCCGGGCTCGTCGTCGAACCAGTGCAGCTTCCACTCGCCGATACCGAAGCGGTAGATCGATCCCTTGAAGATGTTGCCTTCCGTCGACTGCCTCTTCTGCGTGAGGATGCGGTCGATGTCGAAGTAGAGACCGAAGAGGCCGGCGTTGACGGATTCGCCGCCGAGGCCGGAACCGATGAGTCCGATACCTTCGAACAGTCCGAGGCGTATGAAGTTGGGATACTCGCGTTCGACGACGCTGTCGCGCTGGACCATGTTGCGCTCCATCACGATCGTGCGCGACGAAGGATAGATGATGCCGTTGTCGCGTTCGCCCGGTTGATTGCGGACCTGCTCGATGACGGTCGTGTCGATCTTCGTGATCGTATACACGTCCTTCTCCGTACGTGTGATAGAACCGCAACCGACGAGCAGTACTGCGGCGATCGACGACGCGATGAGAATAAGTCGGGAACGTCTCATGCGAAGGATATCCGTAGTGTGGTAAGATCGTCGAGTGTAGCGACGGCCCGGTCTCCCCGGCGGATCTGCGCGACGCCCTCCGGCGTTCCGGTGAAGATGGCGTCGCCCATGCGCAGCGTGAAGATGCGGGACAGGTAGGAGATCATCTCGGCGACCGTACGTTCCATGGTCGCCGTCGACGCATGCTGGCGGCGTTCGCCGTTCACGTCGAGTGCGATCGTCCATGGTCCTGGGCCTGCCGCATCCGCGGGCACGATATGGGATACGGGCGCCGAGCCCTTCCATCCCTTGGCCACTGCCCATGGTTCTCCGCGCTGCTTGGCCGTAGCCTGTACGTCGCGTGCCGTGAGGTCGAGGCCGATGCCGTAGCCGGCGATGACCTTGTACGCATCGTCGACCGTCACGTTCTCCGCATCGATGCCGATGACGACGACGAGTTCGACTTCATGATGGACGTTGTCCGACCATGCCGGCAGAGCCACGATGCTGCCGTCGGGAGCGTAGGAGGAGGGCGGCTTGATGAAGACGATGGGGTCGTCGGGAACGGCCGCGCCCATCTCACGTGCGTGTGCCGCGTAGTTGCGGCCGATGCCATAGAGCGTGCCGACGGGCAGCGTGGCCTTGCTGGTGAACGTCCAGTTCATGGTTTGTTCGGTGGCAGAGGTGGCGGATCCTGTATCTCTTCGGCAGGCGGCATGTTGATGATGTCCGGACTCGTCGTATCCGCCGAGTCCTTCTCCACTGCGAAGCGCGTCTGCCTGTAGCCGAGGTTGGCGTCGTCGTAGACCTTCTGCATCAACCGCCCCCATGCGGGCGCGGCTGCGCGCCCGCCCTGGCCGTAGTCGCCGGTGAACTGGATGCGCCGGTCGTCGAAGCCCACCCATACACCCGCTACGAGCTGAGGCGTGTAGCCGATGAACCAGGCATCGGCGAAGTCGTTCGTCGTTCCCGTCTTGCCTGCGGCATCGTACTTGAAGAATCGTCGTATGCTGGAGCCCGTGCCGCCATCCACGACGCCGCGCATCATGGAGATCATGCTGCGTGCGACGGACGGGCTGATGGCATCGCTCACCGTGGAGGGCAGGCGAGCTTCGTAGAGCACGTTGCCCATGCGGTCTTCGATACGCGTGATGGCGGCCGTGGGAACGGCGACGCCCTGATTGATGAAGATGCCGTAGGCGTTCGTCATTTCGAGCGGCGTCACTTCCACGCTTCCGAGAGCGATGGACGGAACGGGGCGCAGCGGCGAGACGATGCCCATGCGCTGGCAGAGGCCGACGACCTTCGAGGCCGACGTATGCTCCGTGATGAGTCGTGCCGCCACGGAATTCGTGGAGAACTTCAGCGCGGTACGAAGGGGCATGGGGCCGCCGTTCTTGCTCGATCCCGCGGGGGCCCATACGTCTCCCGACGGCAGGACGATGGAGAACGGTCCGCTCTCGATTGGCGAGTCCGGTGTGAGCCCGCTTTCGAGGGCGGCCGCATAGACGAAGGGCTTGAAGGACGAGCCGGGCTGACGCCGGATCTGCGTGACGTGATTGAGGGAGTATCGCGCGGCGGGATTGTTGCGCATGCTCTGCGGCGATGCGCCCACCATGGCGAGAATGCCGCCCGTGCGGGGATCGATGACGACGAGGCCTGTCTGGATCGTTGTGGCATCACGCTTGACGGAGTCGACGAACTTGCGGTCGCGCTTGTACCGCTCCATGATGCGCTTGCGTTGATCCGGCGTGGCCGAGATGTAGTCGCTCTTCTTGACGATGGCCCGTTCGAGCAGGCTGTTCAGCAATGCACCCTTGGACTTCCACGAGAAGTTCTTGTCGAACAGTTGCTGATACTGTCCGAGATGTTCCGCCACGGCCAGATTGGCATAACGCTGTATCGACGCATTCAGCGTCGTATGGATCACCAGGCCGTCCCGGTACAGGTCATAGCCCTTCAGCTTGTCGTTCCCGTCGCCGTCCCTGCCGAGCTGCTGTCGTATCATCTCCACGAAGTGTGGGGCGATGCCTCGCGAGATCTGCGCGGGCGACGGTTTGGCGAGGGGTTCGCTGGTGGCGCGTGCCCATTGTGCATCGTTGATGAACGACGCTTCGTGCATCATGCCGAGGATGAGATTGCGTCGGGCGATGCCCGCGCTGTCGTCGCTGTTGTACTTCTCCGGAGCCTTGAACAGTCCTACGAGGTAGGCGCATTCACTGGTCGACAATTCCATCGGCTGCTTGTTGAAGTACACCTGGGCCGCCACCTGGATGCCGTAGGCACCGCGACCGTAGTAGACGGTGTTGGCATACATCTCCAGAATTTCGTTCTTGGTGTAGGTGCGTTCGATCTGGAGTGCCGTCCACGCCTCGCGGATCTTCCGCGCAAGCGTCTGCTCCTGCGTGAAGTAGAGATTGCGTGCGAGCTGCTGCGTGATGGTCGAGGCGCCTTCCTTCGTGCGCATGGCGAGGATGTTCTTCACCGTGGCCTTGACGATGCGCATCGTGTGGACGCCCCAGTGTTCGTAGAAGGCACGATCCTCCGTGGCGATCAGGGCATTGACGAAGTTCCGCGGGATACTGTCGAAGGGAATCGACGTACGCCTCGTCGTGGCGAAGTGTTCGAGCAGGACGCCGTCCGACGAGAAGACCTGCGTGGCGAGATCCTGTTTGGGATTCTCGAGTTGTTCGAGGGTGGGGAGTCCATCACTCAGCACGACCATCACGTAGATCGCCACCGCCACCACGATACCTGTGATACCGTAGAGGAAGGCGCGAAGAACGGTGCGGGGGGAGATGTGCTTCATGGCGAATGGTTATCGAAGAATCTTGACGAGTTCCACGCGGCGCGACCGTTTGCGCCACTGGTCCAGTGATTCACCCTTGCGTTTGTCCGGCTTCAGGCGTTCGCCTGCCGAACGTCCTTCGAGGAGACTGCGGTCCACACCACGCTGGACGAGCTGGTCGATGATGAAGTCGACGCGCTGCCGTCCGAGCTTGAGATTGTTCACATCCGTATCGACGTCGTCCGTATGCCCGATGAGGATGAGGCGCTGAAGCTGATCGCCCGACAGCTCGATGTTCCGTACGAGCATGTCGAGGGCGCTCTGCCACGTCTGGCTGGTCTCCGTTCCGTTGGAGTCCAGCGTATTCTGATACGGTGCATCGAAGATCGCCGTCGGGAAGTTCACGCGCAGGAACAACGTGATGGGAAGATGCAGGGGCTTCTCCATACGAACGGTATCGTTCGCTTGTTCCTTGGGGATGGTCGTCACCGTGCGGTCGTAGAAGAGCTTGCCCGACTGTGCCGATACCTCGATGGGCGTGTCCGTAGGGACGGAGAGCGTGTAGTCGCCGGCCGTATCCGTTCGTGTGGAGGAGAGGACCTGCTTCGACGCTTCGTCGCGTGCCGTCACTTCGGCATCGACGACAGGCTCGCTCGTCTTCTCGTTCACGACGCGCCCCTTGATCGTCGTCCGGGGTTTCTTCGCCAGCTCCTCCCGACGTGCGATGTCTTCCGGCTTCTTCCTGTCGTCCTTCAGCGTGTCCTTCTTCACGCGTCGTTCCATCACGCGATCGACGCGATGGAGGACGTAGACATCGAAGTCTCCGCTGCGTTGCGACGAACCGTAATAGAGGATGGAGTCGGATGGCATCCAGGGAAACAGTTCATCCGCAGCCGTGTTGACGGGCAGGCCGATGTTGCGAACATCGGAAAGAGCGATGGAATCCTTTCGCGGGCGTTCGACGGCAGCCTGGAAGATGTCGTATCCTCCGGCCGTGGCATGGCCTGCAGATGCGAAGAGTATCTTCCTGCCATCCGACGCGAACGACGGCGACAGTTCGTCGCATGGTGTGTTGACGGCAGGACCCAGGTTGACGGGCTCGCTCCATGCTTCGCCGTTGCGAACGGTATACCACAGGTCGGTGCCGCCGTACGATCCCGGCCGGTCCGATGCGAAGACCATGATCTCGCTGCCCTGTGCACTCGCCGGCACGACGACGGGATGACCGTCCCAGTAGACGTCGAGGTTGACGGGGCGGCCGAGCGGCTCGCCGAAGGTGACGGTGCCGTTCGAGATCGTCGCGGGATGGATGGCCGCATCGCCCATGATCCTGTCCGGCATGACGCAGGTGAGCATCACGGGTGCCGCCGCACTCGCACGGGCCGTATCCACCGACGTCACGGACGTGCGTGTAACGGTGTGATAGGTGGCGATGCCTGCGTTATCTCCGTTCACGAGCAGGGTAGCGGTACGTCCGGCGGGCATGAGGCCCCATTGATGTCCGTTGCCGCTGGCGCCGTCGACGATGCTGATCTTCCAGTGGGGGAAGCGTGCCGACGACGTATCGAAGAGTACCGTCGTGAACGACGTCGGTGCACATGGAGGCGGTGGTGGCGGTGGTGGACAGTCCTGTGCCGCGCGATCCGGCCGCGGAGCGGCACAGGCGACACAGAGCAGGGCGGCACATGCCATGGTCATGAAGGATCTAGTCACGGGCATCGGTTTCCGAGATGTCCGAGAAGATTGCCGGCGTGTCGAGTGCGTCGGCGAGCATGAGCTGATAGATGGCATCCGGAATTTCCACGGCACCGAGGGACTCGGTGAAGTCGTTGATGTACTGCGTGTCGAGCAGGCGGAAGCCACGCAGGCGGAGGACTGCGATGAGATGTGCGAACGCCACCTTCGAGGCATCGCTGCGGCGGCTGAACATCGACTCGCCGAAGAAGGCGCCGGCCAACGATACGCCGTACAGTCCGCCCACGAGCTCCTCCCCTACCCATGACTCGATGGAGTGGGCATGACCCGATTCATGGAGATCGCAATACGCCTGGATGATCTCGGGAGAAATCCACGACTGATCCCTGTCGGCGCACTGCGTGATCACCTCCCTGAATGCCGTATCCATCGTGATGCGGAAGGTACGCTTGCGCAGGGTCTTCAGCAGGGAACGGCTGATATGGACGTCGTCGAGCGGGATGATGGCCCGCGGGTCCGGACGATGCCATACGATACGTCCCGAACGCTCCTCGGCCATCGGAAAGAATCCGTTGCGGTAGCCCACGAGCAGAACGTCGGGCATCAGGATGGAAGAGGCGGGTGAACGCATGGATTGACTGCGAAACTACGACGTAGGATCAAGGCTGGCCATGTACCGTACGTACGGAATGTCCTTGCGATGACAGAAATCCTGCTGGTCCGTGACGAAGGGGAACGGCCAGTCCGATTCGACGACGACGTCGCGGATGACGACTCCGGGCATGGAACCGAGTACATGGCGCTGGAATTCGTCCACGTCCGGCCGGTCCGTGGCAAGATAGAGCCGCCCGCCCGGTCTCAGTACACGCCATACCTCGGCGAGGAATTCCGGTGAGAACGCTCTCCGTTTGTAATGACGCTTCTTCGGCCATGGATCGGGGAAGAGATAGAAGGCATGATCGATGGACGCATCGGGGATGAAGCCCAGGCCGTTGACCACGGAATACCATGCTGCGCGGGCGTTCGGAATCTCCTCGCCCGCTATCACGTTGTTGATCCAGTTCACGAGAGTGTGACGCACTTCGATGCCGAGCACATTCTGGCCGGGCCGGTGCAGGGCATGCTGGAGCAGGAATCCTCCGCGCCCGCATCCGATGTCGAGGACGTCGGCGGGCCGGCCGTTGGCGAACCACGACTCCCAGGGTGCCTGGTCGATGAGCGGCGGATACCACTCCGGAATCGTACGATGCTGGGCAACGGGGAGATAGAGCTGAGGGCTCGTATGGTGCCTGATGCGGGGGATCGGATATTTGCGGTAGTCGAGCATTCGCAAAAATAACCAGATGAAGGCGGTGGCGAGGGATGTCCGTATTCTCTGTCGTCTGTCTGCAACTTTCTCTTATATTCGCAGTCCTTTTGTCCTTCGCAATGGGGCAATGGGCGGCCTGTGTTCTAACCGGTCGCCGCGTACGAAGCATGTCAGTCAGGAGGAGTCCTTGAAGAAGAACCTGGGTAAGTACCTGCTCATCATCCTGCCGATTCTGGCAGCCGGTTATATGTTGTGGCCGACGTTCAACTTCTACAGGTTGGACAAGGAACGCGCCCTGGTGGCCGGCGACTCCGCGGCGCTGGAGCAATGGGAACGCTCGTACGGCGAGGCCTATCAGGCAGCCCGCAACGGACGTTTGAAGCTCGGTCTCGACCTTCGCGGCGGGATGTACGTGACACTCGAAGTGGACGTGCTCCGCATGATCGAAGAGTCGGCGGACCAGTCGAGCATCGATGATGCCTTCCGCGACGTCATCTCGAAGACGCGTGCCGAGACGAACAACACCGATCTCGACGTCCTCGACACCTTCCTCAAGAACTTCCGCGCTACCAACCGTTCGCTGCTGCAGTACTTCACCGTCACGAACGCCGCCGATCCCACGGACGAGTCCGTGATCGCGAAGCTTCGCCGCGACGTCGACGGTGCCGTCGACCAGGCCCTGCAGGTCATCAAGCAACGGATCAACAAGTACGAAGTCTCCGAAGCGAACATCCAGAAGCAGGGTGCACGCCGCATCCTCATCGAAATGCCGGACGTCAAGGACGAGAAGGAAATCCGCACGCTGCTCCAGACCACGGCCCGCCTTGAATTCAAGCGCGTGCTGATGAATCGCGAGCTGCTCCGCACCTTCATGACCATCGACGCAGTGCTCAAGGGACATGTTCCTGACGAAGCCAAGGCCGTCGATACGTCTGCCGTCAAGGATTCGACCGCTACGGCCAAGGATTCCTCTGCCATCGCCAAGGCCGATTCCGCCAGGCAGGGAGACAGCGCCAAGGTGGACACGTCCAAGAAGACGCCGACTGATCCCTATGCAGGTCTGCCCGAAGAAGAGGCACGTCGCCGCTACCGCGCCGACTATCCCTTCACGAGCATGATCCAGTCCACGATCATCGTCAACGAGCGTGCCCAGCCCTTCAGCTTCGTCGGCGTGAAGCCCGAGGACTTCCCCGAGAACGCGCAGTACCGCTTCATCATCGACGAGAAGCTCCTGCCGCGCGTACTCTCCATCCTCGAGCGCCCCGACATCCGCAAGATCATGCCCGTCGACCTCGACATCGTCGTCGGTGCCAAGACGGATGACTTCTTCGCCAAGCAGGGCGCCAAGGTCTACGACGTCTACGGTGTGGCCAAGGAGCCGGAACTCACGGGCGATGCCGTCGTGGAAGCCTTCCCCAGCTTCGACCAGGCTGCCAACCAGCCCGTCGTACTGATGGAAATGAATGCCGAAGGTGCCGAAAAGTGGGCACAGATCACGGGCGCCAACATCGGCAAGCGCATCGCCATCGTCCTCGATGGTCGCGTGCACTCGGCGCCGAACGTCCAGAACAAGATTCCGAACGGTTCATCGCAGATCACCGGTATGGCCAACGCCGAAGAGGCGAACCTGCTGGCCGTCGTTCTCAAGGCCGGTGCACTCAAGGCTCCGGTCAAGATCATCGAAGAACGTGTCGTCGGTCCGTCGCTCGGTGAAGACTCCATCCGTCGTGGCGTCACGACGAGCGTGATCTCCTTCGCCATCGTCATCCTCTTCATGCTCGCCTACTATGCACTGGGTGGTGGCGTCGCCGACGTCGCCCTGCTCATGAACGTCCTTCTCGTCGTGGCCGCACTGGCCGCCTTCGGAGGTACGCTCACGCTGCCCGGTATCGCCGGTATCATCCTCTCCGTGGCGATGGCCGTGGACGCGAACATTCTCGTCTTCGAGCGGATACGTGAGGAAATGGCGGCGGGGCGCACATTGAAGGCAGCCGTCGAACAGGGCTATGCCAAGGCCATGAGCGCCATCATCGACTCCAACATCACGCACATCCTGTCTTCGATCGTACTGATCTATCTCGGCACGGGTCCTGTGAAGGGCTTCGCGCTCACGCTGATCATCGGTGTGGTCATGACGCTGTTCACCGCTGTACTGGTTACGCGGGCGATCTTCGAGATCATTATCGCCGGTGGCGCAACCACCTTCAACTTTGGCCAAAAGAAGGCATAAGAGGCACACGACATGGATCTGATCAAGAAAACAAACATCGATTTCGTTTCCCGCAGGAACGCATTCATCGGTGCCTCGCTCCTGCTGAACGTCGTCGGACTGATTGCCGTCTTCCTTCTCGGTATCGACTACGGTATCGACTTCGTGGGTGGTACGCAGGTGGCCGTACAGTTCAAGCAGAATACGGCGACCATCGACGACGTCCGCGCGTCGCTCGAGAAGATCGGCTATGCCGGTGCGGAGCTCAAGAGCTTCGGCGGCCCCGGACAGTACCTCATCCGTGTGAAGGCAGCCAACGGCGACAAGGGCAACAGCGTATCGCAGGCCATCGTCAACCAGCTCTCCACGCAGTTCTCGCGTGACCAGGTCGTCATCCTGTCGTCCGAGAAGATCGATGCCAAGGTTTCCGACGAACTCAAGATGGACTCGCTGTGGGCCCTCATCGCGGCGGCCGTCATCATCGTTCTCTACGTCGCCTTCCGATTCGAATTCGTCTACGGTCTGGGCGCCATCGTCGCGCTCGTCCACGACGTTCTCATGGCCTTCGTGATCTCCGTGCTCTTCAACAAGCTCGGCTGGATCAACCTCGAAACGAACATCAACTCCATCGCCGCCTACCTCACGATTCTCGGTTACTCGATCAACGACAAGGTGGTCGTGTTCGACCGTATCCGCGAGAACAAGGAAAAGCACAAGGGCATGGGGCTCGCACAATTGATCAATCTCTCCCTGAACGAAACGCTCAGCCGTACGCTCATCACCGGTATCGCCGTCCTCGCGGCACTGCTCGTGATGGTCTTCTTCGGCGGCGAAGTACTCGAAGGATTCGCCTTCACGATGTTCATCGGTATCGTGATCGGTACGTATTCGTCGATCTACATCGCTTCGTCCTTCGTCATCTGGTTCGATGAGCGCCGCAAGCAGGGGAAAACGTCTGGCGTCGTCGCCAAGGCATAATACCGGCTACAACAATGTCAACGTTCGCAACCCAGCAGCCGCGCAGCGGCGTGACCGTGATCAGCTTCGGAGAGCAGGCCATCGGAGGCCCCGAAGCCGTGGAACTCGCCGGACTGGTCCGTGAGGCGGCAGCCTCCGGAACGTCCGTCACGATCTTCGATCTCGCACGCGTCACCATCATGAACAGCTCCGGCCTTGGGATGCTGGTAAGCTCGCTTACCACCGTGAAGAAATACAACGGCACACTTCGTCTGGCCAACATTCCGGAGAAGGTTCGCTCACTCCTGGAAATGACGCATCTGTCGGCGGTCTTCGAGACCTATGCCTCCGTCGACGAAGCTGTCGGTACGGGAGCCTGACCATGAGCGTGCGCATCATCGTAGGCGCACAGTGGGGAGACGAGGGCAAGGGCAAGATCGTCGACCTGCTGAGCGAAGGAACCAGCATCGTCGCCCGCTATCAGGGCGGAGCCAACGCGGGCCACACCATCGTCCATGGTGACCGCAAGTACATCCTGCATCTCATTCCCTCCGGTATCCTGCACCCTGCGGTGCAGTGCGTGATCGGCAACGGAGTCGTGATCGATCCCGTGGCACTGATGGACGAAATCCACATGCTCGAGAGCATGGGCGTCAACATCAGTGGCCGCCTGCACATCTCGCACAAGGCCCACCTCATCATGCCGTATCACAAGATGCTCGATGCGGCTCGCGAGAAGCAGGCAGGATCCATCGGGTCCATCGGTACGACGGGGCGCGGCATCGGACCGGCCTACTTCGACAAGGCCCAGCGCATCGGTATCCGCATCGTCGATCTCCTCGATCGCGATCTGCTGTGCGACAAGCTCCGCACGAACCTCGAAGAGAAGAACCAGTTGCTCCAGGCCATCTACGACCAGGAGCCGCTCGACGTCGATGCTCTCATCGAAGAGTATCTCGCCTTCGATACGCACATCGATCCCTACATCACGGATACGACGGCATTGCTGAACATGGCGCTGAAGGACGGGAAGAGCATTCTCGCCGAAGGAGCCCAGGGCGCACTGCTCGATCTGGACCATGGCACGTATCCCTTCGTGACGAGCTCGAATCCCACCAGCGGTGGCGCGTGTACCGGCCTCGGTATTCCGCCTACCAGCATCACGTCCATCATGGGCGTGGTCAAGGCCTACAGCACGCGCGTCGGCAACGGCCCGTTTCCCACGGAACTGCACGATGCCACGGGCGATCTGCTGCGCAGTGAAGGTCATGAATTCGGTGCCACCACGGGCCGCTCGCGGCGCTGCGGATGGCTCGACATTCCGGCACTGAAGTATTCGCTGATGGTGAACGGCATCACGGAAATCGCACTCACCAAGCTCGACGTTCTCGGAGCCCTCGACGAAATCCGCATCTGCACCGGATACTCCGTCGACGGCAAGCCTGCCAAGCTCTTTCCCGCAGACGTCCGTACCCTCGAACGTGTCACCTGCGACTACATCACGCTTCCGGGCTGGAAATCCGACATCGAAGGGATCTCTTCCTTCGATGCGCTGCCGGCCGAAGCCCGTTCCTACGTCGAGACGATCGAACGCCTTCTCGAGACTCGCGTCACGTGGGTCTCCACGAGTCCCGCACGCGAGGATACGTTCAGAAGGTAAGTAGCCTCAGCGACGATTCGTATCCCTGAACGAACATCTCCGATATCCCGGAGAGGTCGTGTCGTGCCTGTCGTCGCACCCATGACGGAAACCTTCCAGCCCGTCCGCGGTCATTCCCGATAGCATGCCGACGTTCCACGTGGAGAACGTCGCAACTCCCAGAAAAAATGCTATGTTATGACCTCATGTCGGTACGCCGCGCCATAGTGCTGGTGACCCTGTTCGCCCTTTCATCGTTGGCCGTCCTGGCACAGCGCTGGGAGCGCGTGGACGTGCCCAAACCCTTCGACAAGGGCTACTACCTCGACATCTATTTCCTTCCTTCCAATCCACAGTACGGATGGGCCGTGGATCAGCACTTCGGCTACGTGATCCGCACGACGGATGGCGGCAGGTCCTGGCGCGGAGACTCGGTCAAACAGCAGAACGCCGGATGCCATCTCGAGTGGGTCCAGTTCCTCGACGAGAACCTCGGATACTGCAGTGGCCCCTGCGGCATCTACAAGTCCGTGGACGGCGGGCATACATGGACGACGGATCTCCGTCCCGACAGCGTGAGCATATGGGGTGGCTGGTTCCGGAACACAACGGAAGGATGGGTGACGGGTGGTGGCACGTGTGGCCGCAATGTCTTCCTCAGGACCGTCGACGGTGGCATGAACTGGACGAAGTTCGTCGATTCGTCGGAGAAGAATTCCAAGATGGCCGATCCCCTGTGGCTTCCGGGCTTTCCCGCAGGAGTCGTCTACGCGGTCGGCAGCGGTCTCATCTGGATGTCCGACGATGACGGGGCCACCTGGGCGCCGCATGTGCGGACGGGGGCCACGTCGCCCTGGCATGAGGAACTCGCCATGAACGGTGCGAGCATCTTCGTTCCGGGCTCGGGGACGACGTGCGAAGGCGGGACGGGCGGTGGTGCCGGCGGTGGCGTACGCACGACGGACAATAACGGTACGACGTGGCGCGACTTCAATACCGGCCAGCAGATGTTCGGAGCATACCTCGTGACGCCTCGTATCGGCTGGGCATCGGGATACAATCGAAGCGTCTACTACACCGGCGATGCCGGCAACACGTGGGAACTGCGCAACTGCGGCATCGAACAGAACAACAATCTCGACGACATCTTCTTCATCGACGACAGTACGGGATGGGTCGTCGGCGACGGCGTCTACCGACTCGCTCCTCCGTTGCGGACGGTATCGGATTCGGCCCTGGTCTTCGCAGGGGTCTGTCCGGACTCCACGATGCGCGATACGATCCGTGTGCGCAACATCAACTTCTTCGCATCTCCGTGGTCGATGACCATCACAGGACCAGACGCCGATCTGTTCAGGATTGATACGCCCGTACTGCCGACGATATCGGGATGTGCCAACCTCCCCGTCATCATCGAATACAGCGCACGACGTCCGGGCCTGCATACGGCCGTGCTCACCATTACCTTCGGCAATCCTTCCGCCATACTCATCGTCACGCTGACGGGTGACAGGCGGGACTGGAGTGCATTCCCCGCCGATACCCTGGTCACCTACAACGCTCGTGCGGGTGCGCCGGTCGACCGGCAACTGCTGTGGAGATCGCGTCTGCCCTCGTACGAAACGATCGTCGGTATACAGCGCATCAGTGGCGACACCACCATTTCGCTCAACGCCAACATGCCCGCCCTCGTCGGTTCGGGTGTGACGGAGACGACGATTCGTGCCACTCTGCAGGATACGGGATGGCATCAGGCACGCTTCCTCGTGCGTCTCGCTCCATGCATGCGCGACACGTTCATCACCGTACGCGTCTATGGTCTCTCGCCGATCTTCTCGTCCGTCGCATCCGCACAGACCGACGCCGCCTGCAGGAGCTTCGATACCCTTCGCATTCCCGTGCGGAATACGGGCAACGATGTGCTGACCATATCCGGTGTACGATTCGAAGGACTCGGAACGCTTGCCTTCTCGGCATTGCAATGGTCGAGTGGTGCCGTGCGGCCCCCGGTGACCATCCGTACCGGGCAGGCCGATACACTCTACGTCCTCTACACTCCCGTCGGTACTCTCGACAACGCGAACCTCGTACTGGAACACGACGACTTCACCCGCGCACGCGGTATCATGACGCCGTGGAACATCGCACTGCGCGCCGCCTCACGGAAGGTCGTCATGTCGGTATCGCCGTCGACGATCGATCTGGGTACGCTGTGCATCGGCCAGGTAGGGGAACGGGAAGTGGCGTTCGAGAACAGCGGTGTCGCCACGGCCTCCGTTACGGTAGGAAAGCGGCCATCGGCGTTGACGGGATTCCCATCCCTGCAGTTCTTCGTGAACGCGAAGCAGAAGCGGGTCTTCAACCTGAGATATACGGCATCGGAACCGGGCGATCACGTCGACACATTACAGCTTCGGGTATCGCCCTGCGATACCGTTCTCGACGTCATCGTCAAGGTGCGGGTAGTGGCACTGCGCGTCGACATCCAGCCACGATCGCTCAACATTTCCGTGCCGTCCGGAACGACCTCCCGCCAGACGGCCGCCGTCAGGATCCTGCAGGCTCCGTCGGCCACCATCGACAGGATCACATTGAGACCTCCGCATCCCGATGCCTCGCTCGAATACGAGACATTGCCGAAGACGCTGTCTTCAGCGGATAGTCTGATCGTCACGGTCGTATGGACGGGCAACGGAGACGTCACGCACTCGGCCTTCCTCGTCGTGGAAGCCGAAGAAGGATGCCGCTCGTCCGACAGTATTCCCGTTACGCTGCAATCGTATTCGCAGGACGTCGATCTGTCGAAGCGCTCGCTGAACATGTCCGTCCGCTGTACCGCCGAAGCCGTCACGGACAGCGTCGTCATCACGAACAAGGGACAGCAACCCCTCACGATAGGTATACCCGTTCTCGCGCCGACGGATCAACGGCTGACGATCGTCACACCGACGCAATCCTTCGTGTTGCCGCCGGGCGGGTCGAGGGCGATCGTCGTCAGCTTTGTGCCGACCATGCCGGGTGTCGTCACCACCTCGCTGCAACTCGTGCTCCAGCCGGGGGACCGTTCCATCGCGATTCCGCTGACGGCGAGGTTCGACGATGCACGTCCGTCGACCGACCCGCAGATCGTAAACTTCGATACCGTCTTCGCCTGCGACCACGAGCGCCAGTTCAGCGTTGCCGTGAAGAATACCGGTACGCTGAACGACATGTTCGACGTCGTCCGCACGGACGGTATCGCAGGGATATCCGTCGCACCCGGTGCGGTGCAGATCGCGGCAGGTGGCGAAGCATCGCTGCTCGTCACGTGCACGCCGGCCCAGGTCCAGAACGGCAGGTGGACGGAGAAGGTGACCGTACGCTCACGTACGTGCGGCACGGAAGCGACGTTCGACATCCAGGTCGTGGCTTCTTCCGCGCGCCTCGACGTCACACCGCAACGTATCGATGCGGGAGTCGTCGACACGGGCGTTCCCGCGACACGCACGGTGAACATCGACAATACGGGTGACCGGCAACATCGCATCACGTCCATCCGCATCGATCCGCCGGCATCGCCGTGGTCGTGCGACATGGCTCTCGTGAACACCATCGTTGCTGCTGGCGACCGACGCACGATGGACGTACGGCTGCTGGCGTCCGCACCAGGATCCTATCCTGCCCGTCTCGTGATCACGGAGATCGCCGATTGCGAGATCGTTCATGTCGTCGAACTGCAAGGCGAGGTCGTCGTTCCTTCCGACACGGTACCGCCGACGCACCGCATCGTCCTGCACATGAACGATTATCAGACCGCACCGGTGAAAGGGCTGGAGATGCCGGTCTACTGGGACGTCGATACACGTGCTGCCGAGCTCGACTCCGTGCGGATACGTATCGAGTTCTCCTACCTTCATTACGTCATCGATACCATCCTGTCCGGATCGATGCGTCCGGGTGTCGTCAGCACGTCCTATTCACCGGGCAAGATCGATATCACCATGCGTCGCGACGGTGAACGCATCGGTGAGCCGGGCGTGCTCTGCATCCTGCGCGGTGAAGTGTTCGCGGCGTTGCCGGACAGTACGCCCTTCCTGTTCACGGATGTGCTGCCATACAGCACGATCGCGGCGCAGCGCAAGGAAGAGATCGTCGTATCGACCGATCCGGGTTCGCTGATCGTCGATGTCTGCGGACCGAGATTCCTGATCCGTCTCGGTACCGTGCCCGTCATGCGGTTCGAACCTCCGCACCCATCGACGGACATCATCCGCGTCCACGTCGATACGGACAAGGAAGACTTCCTTTCCTACGAGATCACCGATGCCACGGGCAACGTCGTCGTGCGGGAAACCCTGCGGACCGTTCCCGCCGGATCTTCCGATCTCGACATTCCCGTCAGTACGCTCAGCTCCGGTGTCTATGGTGTGCGTCTGTGGACGGGCAGGGGTGGTACGCTCAGCGGTCTTCGGGCCGTGGTGCACTGACCGGGCCGAGCAGTCCTGTCAGGGCCTCGTGCAGTGCTTCCCGAAGCGCGACCTTGGAATCCTTCGTCAACGTCACGCTCGCGGACTTCAACCTGTGTACCGTATCGTTCTCCTTGATACGGTTCAGCGAAAGCTCGATCACGGCTTCGTTGCCGGACTTCGTGATCGACCCCGTGATGATGTCCTTCACTTCGAACATGCGGAGGATCTTCAGCTCCGTTGCCGTCGCCGAATTGTAGTTCTCGACGAGGAACATTCCCGCAAGGGCGTACATCGAGTCGCGCGTCTCGATGTCGGTCACCGTATAGCGGTCGAGATCCTGCAATGCGTGGGCGACGGTCTGCACGGCGTCGTACGATACCGTCACCTTCTCCTTGAATAACGACCATTGCTCTCCACCGCCGAGGTCCTTGAACGTGATGCCGCCGACACTCACGAGTTCCGTCGGCACGACGCGGAAGGAACCTTCGGCATTCGCGAACAGTGTCGAATCGGCGATGCACAGGGCGAAGGCGCGCTGGAACGAGGCCAGGATGGCCGGGTCCGCCATGACCTTCTCGGTGACGTTGTCATGATGACGGAGGACGGCATAGCCGATGCCCGACGTCGTGATACCCTCCGGAAGCCCGTCCGTGAGAATGACTTCCGTACGGATCAGATTGGCGATACGTGCCACGTTCGTGAAGACGATGGCATTCGTCTTCAGGATATGCGATGCCTCGGCCAGGGTCACCTCGGACGTCCGCTTCAGCGACCGTAATACGGAGTCGCGTTCGAAGCTGGACACCAGACGATACTTTCCCGACACTTCGAGCCCGAGGGCTACGCCTGCCTCGACCTTTCCGATCGACAGCGCCTTGTCCGCCGTATCCAGCGTGATCGATCCCATCAGCAGGGGGATTTCCGGAAGTCCCTGATCGGCAACGGAGTTCGCCTTCCATTCCGGTTGCCCACCGAGGGGCGTTCCGGAATGCCCGGGCATTCGGCCATATAGTGCCGTGACGCACAGAAACAGGGCTGCAAGGACGTGTAATGTCTTGGTAATACGGACGTAACATCCACCTAACAGGCCGCCGATAGTTTTGCGATCGCAAGCAACAGGGGATAGTTGTTTGGTCATTCAGTTCATCGTAGAGGTTGTGTTGAAACACTTCGGTACATCGGTCGCCATACTTCTTGTGACGTTCATGACGCCGGTTCTCGTCTGGGCACAAACGGGAATCATCGCCGGCAAAGTTACGGATGGAGAATCAGGCGAACCATTGCGTGGTGCCACCGTACAGGTGGTAGAAAACAAAAAAGGTGCCTACACGGACACGAAGGGTACCTTCAGGATCAAGAACATTGCGCCCGGTTCCTATACCCTCAAGTTCTCCTATGTCGGCTACAGCATGAAGACCGTCGAGAAGGTCGCCGTGACCGCTGACAAGACGGCAACCATCAACGTCGTCCTTTCCGTCACCAAGTCGTCGGCCAAGGAAGTCGTCGTCGAGGCCACGCGCGTCAACGACAACGCCGCAGCCCTGCTCGCCACGCGGAAGAATGCCGCCCAGGTGAGCGACGGGATCGGACGGGAAGAAATCTCCAAGCTCGCGGACAGCGACGCCGGCCAATCGCTCAAGCGCGTTTCCGGTGTGACGCTCGTGGACAACAAGTTCGTCTACGTCCGCGGCGTGAGCGACCGTTACAGCAACACGACGTTGAACGGTGCTTCGCTGGCTTCTACGGAGCCCGACAAGAAGTCGTTCGCCTTCGACATGTTCCCGAGCGAGCTGCTGGAGAACGCCAACGTAGCCAAGTCCTTCACGCCCGACCTGCCCGGCAACTTCGCCGGTGGCCTGGTCCAGCTCAACACGATCGACTTCCCGAGCGGTACGAGCGTGAAGTTCAGCGCTTCGTCGGGCTACAACGACAACGTGACGCTCAAGACAGATCGCTTCCTGATGACGGAAGGAGGCAAGACGGACTGGCTCGGTATCGACGACGGCAGCCGGGCCCTGCCTGCAGGGTTCCCCGCATCGCGTCTCGAGATGAACGAGCTGCTCCGTGACGTGCGTGCCGGCAACCAGGAATCGATCGATCGCCTGAACGGCCTCGGCCGCTCCTTCCACAACAATCTCTGGTCAACGGGTTCCACTACCGCAGCTCCGAACGGCAGCTTCGGTGTGACGTACAGCGACCTCTTCAGCACCGGTGAAAGTGATCAGTTCGGCCTCGTCGCCTCCATGTCCTACGGCAACAGCTACGGCCTGAACAACATCGTCCGCGGCGGCCTGCTGGCCAATCCGCAGGACTATCTCTTCCGCTTCCAGGGCACGCAGGCGAGCCGCTCCGTAAGCTGGGGCGGTCTTGTGAATATGGCCTACCGTATCGGTACGTCGACGACGATCAGCTTCAAGAACGTCTACAACCGCTCGTCGGATTTCGAGAACGTCTATCTCTCCGGCGAGAACTACGCCCAGTCCATCGTGCAGCGACTGTTCAGCTTCCAGTTCGTGGACAAGACCCTCTATAGCGGTACGGTATCCGGCGAACACAACCTCCCCTTCAATAATGCACTGGTGGACTGGCGCGTCGGCTACTCGCAGTCCGAACGTGACGAGCCGGATTTCCGCCGTCTGCAGTTCATGCGCAACACGGCCGATTCGGGTCAACCGCTCTTCGCAGCGTTCGACCTCACACCCCAGGGTGCCGGATCGCGCGCGGGGCGCTTCTTCAGCAATCTCCAGGACAATGCCATCACGGGCGGTCTGAACTTCCAGCTTCCCGTTACCACTGACCTCAAGATCAAGGTCGGTGGTCTCGTCGAGAACCGCTCGCGCGTCTTCAAGGCACGCAGCATCACCATCGTACAGAGCTTCGACAACGACATGGCCGACAAGATGGTGATTCCGGACAACGACGTAGTGCCGGACCTCAGTCCCATCTTCGCCGATTCCAACTATTCGACCAATCGTCTCAGCTATTCCGAGGATTCCAAGCTCAGCGATACCTACGATGCACAGGAAAATCTCGTCGCCGGTTATGCGATGGTCGACTTCCCCGTGTCCATCGCCGGTGTCGATGTCCGCTTCATCACGGGTGCTCGCATCGAGAAGAGCATCCAGCGACTCAACAGCTTCTCGGTGACGGACAATCCCGTCCATGTCGATCAGGATCTGCTCGACGTCCTGCCTTCGCTCAACGTCGTCGTCAAGCCATCGGATCTCATCAACGTCCGCCTCTCGGCATCGCAGACGCTGGCACGTCCGTCGTTGCGTGAATTCGCACCGTTCCAGTTCTTCGACTTCCAGCAGCAGGCCACGATCGCGGGTAATCCCAACCTGCGCCGTACGCTCATCCAGAACTACGACGTCCGCTTCGAATACTTCACGGCACCGGGTCAGGTCCTTTCGGCCAGCCTCTTCTACAAGCGCTTCGACAATGCGATCGAGGAAACGCTCTTCCCGCAGCAGAGCGAGGTCGTGCGTTCCTTCGCCAACGCTTCGGGCGCCGCCCACAACTACGGTGTGGAACTCGAAATACGTCAGGGGCTCGGCTTCATCGCCAACCCTCTCAACAACTTCATGCTGTCGCTGAACGCAGCGCTCATCCGCTCCGAACTCACGGTATTCCAGGCCACGGTGCAGGACACGCGTCCGATGTGGGGACAGTCGCCGTACACGATCAACCTCGCGCTCTACTATGTGAATCCCGATTCGCGTACATCGGTCACGCTTGGATACAACACCTACGGCAAGCGGATCATCCAGGTGAATCAGGTGGGGACGTTCCAGGGCAATCCTCACGTCTACGAACTGCCGCGGGATCTCGTCGACTTCTCCATCATCCAGCCCGTCGGCGAAAGCTGGGAAATCAAGCTCGCCGTTCGTGACCTGCTCAACCAGCCACTGAAGTGGGAGCAGGAAGGTTCACTCGTCCAGTCCAACCTTCGTGGCCGCAGCGTTTCGCTCGGCTTCGGATACAAGATTCAATAACCTCTCTAACCTTGTCAACCATTCGGAGTCGATCATGCAACGACTGATTCTTGCTGCGGTCTTCGTCCTGTTGGGATGGTCCGCTGCATCGGCACAAAGCCCGACGCAGTGCACCCTCATCTCTCCCAACGGCGGCGAAACGTTCCGACCGGGCACTTCGCAGGACCTGCGCTGGGATACGACGGGTACGTCCCGCGCCCGCTGGCGCTTCCTGTTCGGTACATCACCCGCAGGACCGTGGACGCAGCTCGTACGCGCAGACAATGTTCTGGACAGCGGCGCAACCCGCGGTGCTTTCGCCGGCGGCCTTCGTGTTCCTGCCGTGGCTACCACGTCGGGCTACATTCGCATGGAGCTCATCAGCGACCCTAACGTCTTCGATATTTCCGACAATCCCTTCACGATCATCCAGCCGCAGACGATCGTTCCCGATTCCATCATCAAGGGTGAGATCACGGGCACGGTTCATCTGCATCGTAACAAGATCTACGGTCTTCAGGGATATGTCTACGTGAACGATGGCGGCAAGCTCGTCATCGATCCGGGCACGATCATCGTCGGCGACACGCCCGGCAACAACTCCGCACTCATCGTCAACCGCGGCGGCAAGCTCATCGCCGAAGGCACGAAGACGTCCCCGATCATCTTCACCAGCCGTGCCGCACCGGGTCAACGTGCACGTGGTGACTGGGGTGGTGTACTCATCTGCGGCAAGGCCCGCACGAACCATCCTGCAGGTCAGGCCGCTCTCGAAGGTGGCGTGGCCGATGCCAACCCTGGCAAGGGCTGGTTCGGTGGTACGGACGACGACGATTCCAGCGGTATCCTCAAGTATGTCCGCATCGAATTCGCCGGTATCGCAACGCAGCCGAACTCGGAGCTCAACGGCCTGACGCTCGGTGGCGTAGGACGCCGCACGGTGCTCGACTATATCCAGGTTTCCTTCGCCAACGACGATGCCTTCGAATGGTTCGGCGGCTCCGTCAACGCACGCCACCTCGTGGCCATCGGTACGCTGGACGACGACTTCGACGGCGACAACGGCTGGAGCGGCAAGGTCCAGTTCGCCGTCGCACAACGCTACCGTACGGTAGCCGACGTGTCGACGTCGCAGAGCTTCGAGATCGACAACGATGCGACGGGCTCGTTCAACAGCCCCAAGACGTCCGTCGTCTTCTCGAACGTCACGTCGATCGGTCCCATCCAGGACACGTCGTGGACGCCCGGTAACGGCGCGAACCAGTTCAGCTCGCGCTTCGGTGCCGCTGCACAGATCCGTCGTAACGCTCGCGCCAGCATCTTCAACTCGATCTTCCTCGGCTGGCCGCGCGGTATCGAAATCGCCCAGGTCCCGACGATGGTCGTCGCCTTCAACGATACGCTCAGCCTTCGTCAGAACTCGTGGTTCGGCATCAAGGGCACGTGGCTCAACCTCGCCGGTGGTACGCCCCCGGTAGGCATGGACGCCAACTGGATCGCCAAGGCCGGATTCAACAACACGATCGAGAAGGGCAATCCTCATGCGGCCTTCCTCGAGAATCCGTTCGCGACGGACGTCACCTTCTCGCCCAGGCCCCTTCCCGTCGCCACATTCCTCACGACGGCTTCCTTCACGAATACGGCCAACGGTGTGCCGATCGACGATCCGTTCTTCGAACGCGTCGCCTATCGCGGTGCATTCTCGCCCACGGAAGCACGCTGGGACGAAGGCTGGACGAACTACGATCCCGTCAACACGGAATACCGTGCACAACCGCTCGTACACATCCTCACGCCTGGTGCGGCTGCCGGCGAAACCTACGTCCAGGGTGCCAAGGTCGATATCACGTGGGACACGACCGGTGGTGCAGGCAATCACTTCAAGTTCGAATTCGGTACGACGCCCGCAGGTCCGTGGACGGCGATCGCCGGTGCCGAGAACGTCACGGATGCCGGTGCAACGCGCGGCAAGCTGACGCAAGGCTTCACGGTTCCGAACGTGCTCACGACGACGGGCTACATCAGGATGTCGCTGGTATCGGACAACACGATCTACGACGTCAGCAACGTACCCTTCACGATCATCTCGGGCGTCGTCGATCCCGTCGTGCGCCTCATCGAACCCGGCACGAGCAACAGGACCTTCCGCGTAGGTCAGTCCGTCGACGTCCGCTGGGACACGACGGGTACGTATCGCAAGCACTTCAAGTTCGAATTCGGCAAGTCGCAGGACGGTCCGTGGGCCGCTCTGCCCGGTCTCTCCAACGTTCTCGACAGCGCTGCACGCCGCGGTGCCTTCGCCGGCGGTATCGTCTTCCGTCCGGCCGACGTCACGACGACGGGGTACATCAGGATGACGATGGTCGAAGACCCGACGAAGTTCGACATCAACGATCAACCCTTCACGGTTACGGCTCCCGAGCCGGTGACGTGCGACTCGACGCTGACGGGTGAGATCACCACGCGTGTGAAGCTGCACAACACGAAGGTCTACTGTCTCGACGGCTACGTTTACGTGAACGACGGTGCCGTTCTCGAGATCGAACCGGGTACCATCATCCTCGGCGGTGTTCCGGGTACGAACTCGGCACTCATCGTCAACCGCGGTGGCAAGCTCGTCGCCGAGGGCACGGCCAACCTTCCCATCATCTTCACGAGCCGCGCCGTTCCCGGTCAGCGTTCGCGTGGTGACTGGGGCGGTGTTCTCCTCTGCGGCAAGGCTCGCACGAATCACCCCGCAGGTCAGGCCGCCCTCGAAGGTGGCGTGGCCGATGCCAACCCGGGCAAGGGCTGGTTCGGCGGTACGGAAGACGATGACTCCAGCGGCGTTCTCAAGTATGTCCGTATCGAATTCGCCGGTATCGCAACGCAGCCGAACTCGGAACTCAACGGTCTGACGCTCGGTGGCGTAGGACGCGGTACGGTGCTCGAATACATCCAGGTATCGCACGCCAACGACGATGCCTTCGAATGGTTCGGTGGTACGGTCAACGCACGGCACCTCATCGCTCTCGGTACGCTGGACGACGACTTCGACGGCGACAACGGCTGGAGCGGCAAGGTCCAGTTCGCCATCGCACAACGTTATCGTACGATCGCCGACGTTTCGACGTCGCAGACGTTCGAAATGGACAACGATGCGACCGCATCGACCAACCAACCGCTCACGTCGCCGATCTTCTCGAACGTCACGTCGATCGGTCCCATCCAGGATACGTCGTGGACGCCCGGTAACGGCGCGAACCAGTTCAGCTCGCGCTTCGGTGCCGCTGCACAGATCCGTCGTAACGCTCGCACGAACATCTTCAACTCGATCTTCCTCGGCTGGCCGCGCGGTATCGAAATCGCCCAGGTCAACACGATGACGGCCGCCCTGAACGACTCCGTCCAGGTACGCAACAACTCGTGGTATGGTGTCAAGGGCACGTGGCTCAACCTCGCCGGCGGCACGCCTCCGGCAGGCATCGACGCCAACTGGATCTCGAAGGCTGAATTCGGCAACGTCATCGACAAGTCGTCGCCCGACGTCGCCCAGCTCGAGAACGCCTTCGCCACCAGCGTCGAATTCAATCCTGCTCCCAGGTCCAGCTCTCCCGTCCTGACGGGTGCCGGCTTCACGGGTAATGCCGACAACGCCTACTTCGAACGCGTGAACTATCGCGGTGCTTTCGGCATGCAGCGTTGGGACGATCGCTGGGCCAACTACGATCCGGTGAACACGGAGTACAAGGCCCAGCCAGCGGTCAGTGTGGAAGAAGAGAATCCGCAAGCCGTGGCCATCACGGGTCGTGCATTCCCGAACCCCGCTTCCGATGCTTCGACGATCCGCTACGAACTCTCCCGCGCCGACGTCGTCACGATCCGCGTGGTCGACGCTCTCGGTATGCTCGCCTCGACGTTCATCGCCAACGAGCAGCAGGGTGCAGGTACGTACGAGTTCCGCCTCGTCACGTCCGATCTCGCGAACGGTGTGTACTACGTCACGATCAATGGCCAGCGCGGCACGATCACCATTCCGGTGAACGTCGTCCGCTAAGCTGCCGTCGGGTTCGAATCAATCGAGCGGTGGCGCACCGGAAGGTGCGTCACCGCTTTTGTTTGAGACCAAGCCGCAAGTATTGTACAGGTCAACAAGGTAATAGGGAAGGTCAGCTACGCGCCTACCCAAGCCGCTTCCAGTTCAAGTCTTCGATAATTCATGGCCTGCTCGGTAGCGCCATAGTTCAGATCAGCCGGTCTTGGGCCGCCGTGCTCGTTCCAGAAGGAGCGTCGTAGCCGGTTACTCCTCACAACAGCGTTGTGAACCTCCTTTAAGGCGTCTAGGAACTGTGTCCATAATTCATGTTCGTTGTTGATATCGCCTATTGAACTGGATCTGAATGTGATGCTGTACAGTCTGCCCGATCTCTTCCCAATAGTAACTGTAAAGCTGGAGTCGATCTCAACATTGAGATGATCTTCGTCTGAAGAGGAATAGAGGAACTCGATTGATGCCGTTCTATGGATTGGTGACGAAAGCGCCCTCACCGCCCTCGGAATATCTCCCGAGACCGGTGTATACGTTAGCGGGGAATCTGGGTACCGGACATCCTTCAGGAACTCTGAAGGATCCAAGTCTATCCACTGGCTCGTCATTGGGAACCTCCACTCAATATGGCTTCCAAAGGCTCTGCCGCAAACTTACCGACCTTGTTTTTTGTCTGTCTACTGAACTTTGCCGGTTCGGTGGAATCGACGACCAAGACACCCCAGTTTTCGTCATTTGCTTTCACAACTACAGCGTAGATGCTTCGAGACATTGGCCTGTTTTTTTTCAGGCGACTTTTAACAAACTCCAATGTGACAAAAGTATCCTGCGCATACTTGGATAGCTCATGATCTGTGCTGTGTGTTGAGATAGGATCCAGATTGAGGCTACTTGCCGTGCCTCCCTTTAACCAGGCTTCCCCAGCAATCCCATGACACCGCGTCTGAGAAGACGGAGGATCGAAGACCGTAAACGGAGATATATGAGAAACGTGCTGACCATATCGCATTAATGGAACCAGTTTGCCCACGGTAGCCTGGGCCTTGCGATTGACATGGATTCTCCAAGGCCACCAGTGTTCTCGGTACACAAACAATGTTACCCGGTTAATTGTATGATCATTCTTCTCACCGCCGAATATGTCTTCGTGATGTTTCTGTAGTAACTTTTCGACGGCATAGATGGTTCGGGTTCTGACGCTATGCGACGTGACAACATTCTGGATCAGTATGATCGATCCTGCTGCGATCAATAGTGATACTCTCCATGTTGGACCTATCATTGTGCAGATTGTTATCGCCTTGCCTTCATACCATGACTCTGGTGTCGCACCAAGAATCACACCGATGATTGTCGCAATAATCGAAGCGTAGTACAGTAGCCGGTACATCTTTGCACGACGTCGAATACTCACAGGGTGGGCTCTACGAAATAGGGAAACAGCTGGTCTCTTTTGAGAAAAGATACGCGTAGACTTGACTCTTATATCTTACTGACTTGACGATTGCCGAACTCTGTTTCTACTTCCAATGAAAATTACTCTATCCCCCCTCCTACCCCAACAACATCCTCACCAGATCGAAATCATCCGGAAGGAGAAGGAAGGTGAGGATCATCCACAACACCTGGACGGCGAGCATACGCCGTGCGAGGTCCGGGCGCTCGCGCTTGAAGCCATGCCACCACCACATGATGCCGAGTAGAGGCAGGGTGATGATGACGTAGACGATGGCCACGCCTCCATAGCCCATGTACGAAAGACCCGTCGCAGCACGGATGATCGCTCCCATCGAGCCGTAGACGATGAGAAGATGGCTGATGTAGATGAAGAGCGATTCATTGCCGATGACCTGCAGACCCCTGGCCACCTTGCTGTGCTGCAGCCTGTCCTCGACGAGGTAGAGGAGACTCATGCCGAGAACCGTCCCGCAGATGCGGAAGAGATGCAGGCCCGGCGACGTCTTCCACCAGATGGCATCCCACGGCAACATGGGAGGAAGATTCCTGATGGCGAAGATGACGACGGTGAGCAGGACGCTGCCGATGGCCATGCGCATCGCCAGACGCCGCTGGTCGGTCGACGTCATGAAGATGCCGGTGACGAACACGCCGGCGAAGAGATAGCAGCTCCACGGCAATAGCGGAAACGGCGAGTCGGGCAGCGGCGAGATCATGATGGAGAGCGGACGCGGCAGCCACCAGATCGGTCCCGCGAGCCAGACGAAGGCCGTACCCGTCATGATGACGACGGCCAGTGCGCCGCAGATCCATGTGGCCGTTCGGAGGTTGCGGGACAGGGCATGGACGACGAGGACCGCGAGAGACGAGTAGACGATGGTCTGGAGGACGTCGATCTGCAGCCACGGAAGGATGTTCTCCACCGGCTCGTAGAGCGTCCGATCGAGCGAGAAGAACGGCACGTGGAGCATGTAGCTCCAGAAGAGGATGTAGGAGAGCCGCCGGAGATAGTCGAGGAGTTCCGGCGTGAGATGACGGAACTTCTCTCCCTTCCTCGACAGGGCGATCCATAGGCCGGACCCCGCACAGAAGATGAAGGTCGGAGCCACGAAGCCGTTGCTGATATTCAGGCCGTCGAAGAACCATCCGGTGCGCAGTGCGGGATCGAGCAGGACGTTGAGGACGTGGACCTGGATCATCCAGAGCGCGGCAAGGCCGCGCAGGACGTCGAGGAAGATGAAGCGACGTGCTTGTGCCATGAACGATGGGCGAATGATCAGCGGCGTGGTCCCTTGCCGAACATGCGGCGGAGGAAGCCGAGAATGTAGCTGTAGACGAATATTCCGCCCACGAGGAGGAGCAGAACGATGACGAGATAACGTTGCACGCCGAAATCTACGCACGCGACGTGTATCTTCGCGTCGTGGCAGAAGCTCAATCTTCATCGGCACAGCCGAACATGATCGCCGCGATCGACGTCGGAACGAACTCGTTTCACATGGTCGTGGCCTCCGTCAGCACCAGGGGCGTGTTGCGCATCCACGCACGCAACAAGGAAATGGTGCGGCTCGGTTCCGCCGGCGGCGACATGAAGAAGCTCGAGGCCGATGCGATGGATCGTGGTGTCGATACCCTGAAACGCTTCACGTCGGAAGCACGTCAGCATGATGCCCGTATCCGGGCCGTGGCTACGAGTGCGGTGCGGGAGGCGGTGAACAAGGACGAATTCGTCGAACGCGTGCACCGGGAAACGGGTATCGAGATCGAAGTCGTCAGCGGCGTCGAGGAGGGCCGCCTCATCTACGTCGGTTCGCTGCACGCCTTGCCGATCCTCACACGCCGGACGATGGTCTTCGACATCGGCGGCGGATCCACGGAGACCATCATCGGCTATCAGGGTGAAGCGGTCTTTGTACACTCGGCCAAGCTCGGCCACATCCGGATGTCGAAGCGGTTCTTCCCCTCGGCGACCGTCACCGACGAACAGATCGACCAATGCCGCCGCGCCATCAAGGGAGACTGGGTGCCGGTCTTCCAGACGCTCCTTGCCTACGGCTTCGAGCATGCCGTGGGATGTTCCGGTACGATCATGGCCGTGGCCGCGATGGTGATGGCACGTCAGGGCAAACGCATACCGGAGTCGATGAACGCCCTGCGATTCACACGGCAGGAGCTGCTGCAGACGATCGACGACATCACGAAGGCCCGCACGCAGCAGCAGCGTCTGGCCCTGCCGGGGATGGACGCGAAACGTGCCGACGTGATCCTGGGAGGCGCCCTGATCCTCGAACAGGCGATCCTCGGCCTGAACCTCCAGGAGCTCACGATCAGCGGCTATGCCCTGCGCGAAGGTATCGTCTTCGATACCGTACAGAAACAGCGCGACATCGACGAATACCACCACCTTTCACACCTCCGCTACCAGAGCGTCGATCACCTCTGCGAACTCTACCGCGTACGCCGTCAGCACGCGGAACACGTGAAGAACCTTTGCCTGCGCCTGTTCGACGACCTCCGCCCCCTCCACAAGCTCGGTGACCGTGAGCGCGAGCTACTGGAAGCGGCGGCCCTGCTGCACGACGTCGGCTATCACATCAGCGCCGAGCAGCATCACAAGCACAGCGAATACATCATCCGCAACAGTCCGATGCCGGGCTTCACCAACGACGAGACCGAGCTCATCGGCACCATCGCCCGCTATCACCGTAAGAGTCACCCCAAGAAGAAGCACATCCAGTTCGCCATACTGTCCGGATCCGAACAGCATCTCGTGCGCGTCTGTGCCGCTATCCTCCGTATCTGCGAAGGTCTGGACCGCCGGCAGCAGCAATTCGTCCAGGGCGTCCGTGCCTCCTACGGCACGAATACGATCGAAGTCTATCTGACCACGCCGGCCGGGGTGCCGGACATCGAGTTGTGGGGTGCAGAGCGCAGGAAAACGCTGCTCGAGGAGACGTTCGGGAAAAAGGTACGCCTGCTGGTGACGGCGACGCAGGGCATGGCCTGAAGCGGTCGCGATAATAAAGGCTCTTCCCGTTCGTTATTTTCCCACACGGTAGTACTGTAGATCGTCCAACAAGCCTCTTTATCTGAAGGAGTAGCTTCAATGAACAAGCGCCCTATGCTGTCGGCGGTAGCCCTGATCGGAGTGGGCATCGTCTTCGGCGTCGTCCTCATGACGGGCATCGGCGGCAACGCCATCGAACGGCTGTTCGCGGCCGGAGTGACCGACCTCGGAGCGAAGTCCGCACCGGTCAACCAGCCCGAACTCGTCAAGGCACTGAACAACCAGTTCGTTTCCGTTTCCGATGCCGTCACGCAGTCCGTCGTCTCCATCAATGTCAAGACGGAAGCCAGGAAAAGCAGTGGGGCCATTCCCCGCGAGTTCTTCCGGTTCTTCGGTCCCGATGACGGTTCCGAGCCCGACATGCGGGAACCCGAAGGCGGAGAATCGGCAGGCTCGGGTGTGATCATCACGGCCGACGGCTACGTGGTGACGAACAACCACGTCGTGGAGAACGCCAGGGAGGGCGGCATCAAGGTGACGTTGAACGACCAGAAGGAATACAAGGCCCGGCTGATCGGACGTGATCCGCTGACGGACCTCGCCGTACTGAAGATCGACGGCTCCTTCCAGCCCGCGCACTTCGCTTCGCGTTCGGACATTCGCGTGGGTGAGTGGGTTGTGGCCGTAGGTAATCCGCTCGGACTGAAGTCGACGGTGACGTCGGGTATCGTCTCGGCCATCGGCCGCGGTATCGGCATCGTGGGCTCGAGCGAGATGTCGCAGGAACGCAACCGCTTCGCCGTCGAGAACTTCATCCAGACGGATGCGGCCATCAATCCGGGTAATTCGGGTGGCGGTCTGTTCAACCTGAACGGCTCTCTCGTCGGCATCAACACGGCCATCGCCTCCCGCACGGGATACAACCAGGGATACGGCTTTGCCATTCCCATCGACATGGTGAAGAGCGTCGCCCTCGACCTCATGGATGACGGCAAGATCCAGCGCGGCTATATCGGTATCGAGATCACGAGCGTCGACGCCACGTCGGCCAAGACCGTCGGTCTCAGCAAGGTATCGGGCGTTCTCGTCAACAAGGTCGTCAAGGGCGGTGCTGCCGAAGCGGCAGGACTGGAAGTGGGCGACGTGGTGATGGAAGTGGATGGTTCGCCAGTGAAGACGTCGAACGATCTCCAGAACCAGATCGTCCTGCACCGCGCAGGCGACAAGGTCACGCTCAAGATCTGGCGCGACAGGAAGGAAATCACGAAGACGGTGACACTGAAGGCGATGGACGGTGACGACGTCGCCGTGGCGTCGACGGAAGCGACGGCCGGAGAGACGACGACGCAGTCCGATTCTCCCGTGCAGTTCAAGGGTCTCGGCTTCACGGCCGAGCCGCTGACCGCCGCCACGAAGAAGGAATTCGAGACCGGTGAAGGCGTAATGGTGGGTAAGGTCGATGGCCGGGGAGCCGTAGCGCGCCGCGGACTTCGTCCGGGTACCGTCATCCTCAAGGCCGATGGACGTCCGGTGAACTCGCCGTCGCAACTCAAGAAGATCCTTTCCGACAAGAAGTCCGGCGATGGAGTGCTGTTCGTCGTCAAGGACAAGGACGGCACGAAGCAGGCCATCACGGTCGAAGTTCCCGAGGATACTCTGTGACACTGCGCTTGTTGCCGGTCATGATGCTTACGTTCTGCGCGATCGCCGTTCCGGCGGCCGCGCAGAAATGGTTTATGGGTCCTGTGATCGGATACACGGCAGCGGTATCGGTGCCCGAAGACGTTCATACCAGCAGTGCCCCCGTCAGACTTCTTCTGGGCATGCAGGGAGCGTACGAGCCGTCGAACGGAATACAGTTCCTGGTGGGTGCGGGTTATCGCCTGGAGCAGGTCGACGCTACGCGTGTTCTTCCGGAAGGCCAGGTAACGCTGTCGAAGGATGGCGGCATCCAGGTCGTCGATCCCGGTGCGGAGAGTCGTACGGTAACGTCGACGCTGACGCTCGGTTCGGTGGAGTTGCAGGCGGGACTTCGCGTGCGCGTGTTGCCCTTCGATTCGTCGGGCGGCGGAGTGCACGTGATGTTCGGTGGTATGCTCGATCGCGTGATGTCCGCGTCGATCGACGATGATTATTCCAT
Organism: Candidatus Kapaibacterium thiocyanatum; assembly: GCA_001899175.1. NCBI lineage: Bacteria > Pseudomonadati > Bacteroidota > Eximiradiia > Eximiradiales > Kapaibacteriaceae (SeqCode) > Kapaibacterium (SeqCode) > Kapaibacterium thiocyanatum (SeqCode). The sequence continues at coordinate 58,287 of MKVH01000025.1, forward strand.
GGTCCAGGGATGGCGAGGTCCGCGCACGGTCGGAACACCGCTCGAATCTTCGTTCGGTGCGGGTGTCGTGATGGGTGCGGGTGTCGTCTTTCCCGTCGGTGAGGGCAGGTTGAACATCGACGTGCAGTACGTCACGCGCAGTACGCTGGATACGTCGAAGGACGCCGACGGCTATGCGTGGCTCGCAGGACGCGGTGTTCGCATCGGCTTCGGATATCTGTTCAGGCTGTGATGAACCCGTCGACGCATGGCATGCCGTGCGTCGATGCGAATCATGATCGATGATGAATGGCGGCGACCACACGGTCGCCGCTCGTCGTTTCGAACCGGAGGTCGATCAGATCTCGATATGGGATCCTACTTCGAGAGCCCTCTTCACGGGAATGCCGAAGTATCGCGACGGAGTACGCGAGTTGCGATGCATGAAGACGAAGAGGTCCTTGCGCCAGCGCGCCATACCCGTTCCATCCTTTACGGTCAACGATTCATGACCGAGCACGAAGGTCGCGTCGGTGATGTCGACGGGAATGTCGAATTCGGGCAGATACATGAGGTCGTTCATCAGGTTCAACTGGTCCATGAAGCCGTAGTGCAGGACGACCTGATAGAAGTCCCGCGGCATGGGATTGACGACGAATCGTTGTTCGTGCGGAACGTGGGCGACGCTTTCGATCTGGACGGTCAGCAGGATGATGGTCTCGTGCCGACATTTGTTGTATTTCACGTTCGAGACGAGTGCCGGTGGTGCCGTGCCTGCATAACCGCTCATGTACAGGGCCGTTCCGGGGACGATGGAATAACCGTCGATCTGCTGCGAGACGATTTCGCCGAGGGAGATATTCCGTCGTTCGATGGCCTGACGCAGCAGGTCGCGGCCGCGGTGCCAGGTCAACATGATCAGGAACAGCACTGCGGCCATCGCGAGGGGGAACCATCCACCGTCCTTGATCTTCACCACGTTGGCGATGAAGAACGAACCGTCGATCATCATGAAGACGGCGATGATGGCCAGGGTCGGCAGTACGCCCCAGTTGAAGATGCGTCGCATGGCATACCATGCCAGATAGCTCGTGATGACCATCGTCGTGGTGACGGCGATGCCGTACGCTGCGGCAAGATTGCCCGACGTCCTGAACTCGAGCACGAGCATCGTCGTGGCGATGAAGAGCGCCCAGTTGATGAAGGGGATGTAGATCTGTCCCCGTTCCTCGCTCGACGTATGCAGCACCTTCAACCGCGGGAAATATCCGAGCTGGAGGGCTTGCCACGTGAGGGAGAAGGCACCCGAGATCACGGCCTGCGAGGCGATGATCGTGGCGATCGTCGCGAGCAGCACGAGCGGCAGGACGCCCCACGACGGTACCATATGGTAGAACGGATTGCTGACCGTGGAGGCGATATGGCCTTCGCGGAGGAGCAGGGCGCCTTGTCCGAAATAGTTCAGTAGCAGCGCTGGAAAGACGAGGGTGAACCATCCACGTCGGATCGGCGCCTTGCCGAAGTGCCCCATGTCGGCATAGACCGTCTCGCCGCCGGTGACGACGAGGAAGACGGAGCCGAGGACGAGGAAGGCCTTGAGATCGTGATGGAGGAAGAAGTTGACCGCGTGCATCGGATTGACGGCAGCGATCACTTCAGGCGTCTGGATGACGGAGATGAGGCCCAGGGTGCCGAGGAGGGCGAACCAGAAGACCATGAACGGGCCGAAGATACGCGCCACGCCACCGGTACCGTGTCGTTGTATGGCGAACAGGCCCAGGAGGATGACGATGGTGATGGGCAGGACGGAATAGCCGAGCGCAGGGGCGGCGACCGTCAATCCTTCCACGGCCGAGAGTACCGAGATGGCCGGCGTGATGATGCCGTCGCCGTAGAGCAGCGTCGCACCGAAGATACCCATGGCGAACAGCAGCGTCATCTTTCCGACCGTGCCGCTGCGCTGGCTCACGAGTTCCATGAGTGCGAGGATGCCGCCTTCGCCCTTGTTGTCGAACCTCATGACGACGGCGAGGTACTTGACGCAGATGATGAGCGTCAGCGCCCAGAAGATCAGCGAGAGAATGCCGAGGACTTCGGGTGGACCGGCCTTGAGATGATAGTGTTCGGAGAAGCATTCCTTGATGGAATAGAGCGGGCTCGTTCCGATATCACCGTAGACAACGCCGATAGCGCCAACCGTTAATGCCGCGAGTCGTGACCGCGTACCTGAATCCTGAGTCATGTGATGCGTGGTGATGGTTCGGAATTGCACGAAGAACGTGACCATGCCCCGGTCGGATGGCAAAACTACGGACAAACCTTGCTGGACCCGTTTCGAGCCGGTATGCCCGCGGGGGGCTAGAGATACCGTTCCTTCAGGACGCCGAGGTGGTGTTCGGTATGGCCGGCGAGGATCCACATGAGCGCGCGCGGTGTCACCGGCTTGCCGTTGGCGATGCCCTGGCGTACGACGTCCTGTTCAGCGAGGGAGGCGAAGAGGAGGAGGTTGGCTTTCCGCAGAATCGTCATTTCAGCGATGATGTCGCCCAGCTTGCGTTCGTCGAAGATGGCGTTGGCTACGTAGGTTTCCTCGTCGAAGCCGGGGAGGGGTTGCGTCTCACCGCGGGCGATGCACAGTGCCCGGTAGCCGAAGATGCGTTCGGAATCCATCAGGTGGCCGAACAGCTCCTTGATGCTCCACTTGCCATCGGCGTAGCGATACCGTGCCTTGTCGTCGTCGATGGTCGAGGTGAAGGCTTCGAGCGTACCGATCTGGTCCGCCAGTACCGTCAGGATGTTGGCGTCGTCGCCCACCCTGTCGATGTATTGATCGTAGTAGCCTGCGTATTCATGGGCGAGGGGCTTCATGGAGATGCTCTCGATGGTGATCTAGATCAGTTCGTAGTTGCGGTATTCGCCGATGCGATGGCCGGTGAGTCGTTCGATGGCTCTGGAGAGTCGTTCCTTGAAGGGAAGCCGCTGCGGAGGTGGCGCGAAGGGCCAGTTGATGCGGGCGATGCGTTCCTGCATCACGCATGGATGCGATCCTGTGAAGCGTTCGAGCGAAGCGATGTCGGTATAGTCGAACGTTTCGATGGAGGCATCGATCTTCCGTGCGGCCGTCGCGTCGTCGTGCCACAGGCGTTCGAACTCGATGCGTTTCCGCTGCTGGGCCCCCGGAGGTTTCACCCAGCCGTAGTGGAACATCGTGGCGTCGACCGGTTTGACGTTGAGCTTGCGTCCGTCGTAACGGAATCCCTGGGCGTCGGCCCAGGAGCGGATGGCGGGATCGCGCCGTACGACCCGTACTTCCCGGCGATACCAGTTGCGCGTATCGCCTACGTAGTCGTACGATCCCCAGAAGTGCTTGTAGTTCAGGAGCAGGCCTTCGACGGTGAGGTCGTCCTTCCACCTCGCCATGGCCGATCGCAGGGCATCGTATCCGTCTTCGTGCAGAACTTCGTCGCCCTGGATGTAGAAGCACCAGTCGGCATCCGCGGGCAGGGCATCGAAGGCCTTGTCGGTCTCCACGGCGAGTACTCTGCCGCCCTCACGGAGCGAGTCGTCCCACGTCGTTTCCACGATATGCACCTTCCGCGGATCGATGGAGCGGATGAGGTCGAGCGTTCCGTCGTCGGACTGGCCGACGGCGACCCATACACCATCGCACAGGGGAAGGATGGAGCGGATGGCCTCGACGACAGGATAATCGAAGTGGATGGCGTTCCGTATGAAGGTGAAGCCGTAGGTCATGGGCGTTCGTGTCGTTCGGATAAAACACAAATTACACGAATGGCGGTCAATCCCGTGGTCGTCCCCTCGGGCCGTCATGCCAGGGTGGAGTGGCTTGGCGTTGCGGTGTTCCGACGGGTTCCATTGCCCTGGTACCGTATCTTGCCTCGAGAAGAATCGCAGCACGTACTCTCCGGATCATGCCCTACGTCGCACTCCTCCGTGGCATCAATGTCGGCGGAAACAACAAGGTGGAAATGGCGCGGTTGAGAACCGTCCTGACCGGACTCGGATTCTCGAACGTGTCGACCTACATCAACAGCGGGAATGCCTTCTTCGAGACGAAGGAGAAAGACGGCCGGAAACTCGAGGCGATGATCGAACGGGCCCTGGCCGATGAGTTCGGTCTGACGCTGTCCGTCGTCGTTCGCAGCCGTGCCGAGGTCCGGAAGATCGTGAAAGCGATTCCGGCGGACTGGCATACGCGTACGGACAGGAGATACTACGTCCTGTTCCTGCGGCATACGATCGACGACAGGAATGTCCTTGCGCGGATACCGTTCAGGAAGGACGTCGAGGATATCGCCTACTGTCCGGGCGCACTGCTCTGGTCCATCCTGCTGGACAAGATCACGAGAAGCGAGGTCGGAACGCTGACCCAATACGACTTCTATCGGGATATCACGATCAGGAACCTGAACACGACGTTGAAGATCGCCGGAATCATGGAGGCGATGGAGTGATCGAGGCACGGTATCGTGAGCCGAACGGCACACACCCCGCTTCTGCATCATCGTTCCGGCATGTCACGGCAGCGGGGACGGATGCGAACGGCACGTTCTCGTACTTGCGGATGATGTCCTGGATCAGTTCGAAACACTCGATGCATGTGTCGCCGTTCTCGAGCCGGGACTCCTGTCATCTCGACCAGGGCTTCACCCGGGAGCCGTTCGAACGGATCGGATATGCTGCGGGATCCCGATACGTTTTCGGCTGGATCGTCATGGAGCCGGATCGCGCGTCGTTCGTCATGCCGTAGACAACCTATGCGATGGCCTCGACGGCGTGACATGTGCGGTAATCCCGTGGCCGCAAAACGAAAACCCCACACGGTGCGGAACCATGTGGGGGCTAAATGACCGGAGTCGATGTATTCCGAACCTTCGGGCAGGTTATCCTGCGAAGGCTGCGAGGCCCGTGATGTCCTGACCGAGGATCAGCGTGTGCATTTCATGCGTGCCTTCGTAGGTCTTCACGCTTTCCAGGTTGGCGGCGTGGCGCATCACCGGATATTCGTCGAGGATGCCATTGGCGCCGTGGATTTCGCGGCTCATGCGGGCGATGGTCAGGGCCATTTCGCAGTTGTTGCGCTTGGCCAGCGATACCTGTTGCGGACGCAGTGTGCCGTTGTCCTTGATGTGGCCGAGGCGCCAGCAGAGGAGCTGGGCCTTCGTGATCTCGTTGAGCATGTAGACCAGCTTGTCCTGCGTGAGCTGGAAGCCAGCGATCGGCCTGTCGAACTGGACGCGGCTCTTGGCATAGTTCAGGGAGCTGTCGTAGCAGGCCATAGCCGCGCCGACGACGCCCCAGGAAATGCCGTAGCGCGCTTGCGTGAGGCAGGAGAGGGGGCCCCGCAGACCCTCGACACCCGGAAGGATGCTGCTTTCGGGCAGCTCGACGTCCTGGAAGACGAGTTCCGACGTCACGGAAGCGCGGAGCGAGTGCTTGCCCTTCATCTCCGGTGCGGTGAAGCCCTTCATGCCCTTTTCGACGAGGAAGCCACGTACGACACCGTCGAGCTTGGCCCATACGACGGCGACATCGGCCAGCGTACCGTTCGTGATCCACATCTTGGCGCCGTTCAGGAGGTAACATCCGTCGATCTTCCGTGCGTTCGTGACCATGCCCGACGGATTCGATCCGTAGTCGGGTTCCGTCAGGCCGAAGCAGCCGATGGCCTCGCCCTTGGCCAGGAGGGGTAGCCATTTCCGCTTCTGTTCCTCCGAGCCGTAGCTGTAGATGGGATACATGACGAGTGAACTCTGCACCGAGGCGAAGGAGCGGATGCCCGAATCGCCGCGTTCGAGTTCCTGCATGGCCAGGCCGTAGCAGATATTGTTCAGTCCGGCACAGCCGTATTCCTGCGGGAGGGTGATGCCGAACAGGCCCAGTTCACCGATCTTGCGGACGAGGTGCATGGGGAACGTTCCCGCGCGGGCATGTTCTTCGATGATCGGCAGTACTTCGTCGTCGACGAAGTCGCTCACCGTCTGGCGGACGAGTTTCTCTTCATCGGTCAGCAGTTCGTCGAGGTTGAAATAGTCGGGATGACGGAAGCCCATCGGAGTACCTAGGTCGTTGTATTTGCGGATGATACGCTGCCTGGAAGGGCCAGGTGCGGGAGGGAGGCCGGAGGGGTCCCCCAGGGAACGGCGAAGTTACGAAATGCCCTTCAGACCCCGGGGAAGTTGCCTGTGGATTTCTTCTTATATTTGTTGCTCGTATAGAGGATGGGCGGGTTGCCCATTTTTTGTTGGTACCTATGCTGCATACCGAATCCGTGGAGACGTCGGGGCTTCCCGACCATGTTCGAGTCATCATCGACGAGCTTTGCCGTACGGCAGGGGTGACGCTGGTAGATGCGCGAATCCGCGGACAGGCCCGCCAGCTCAAGCTGGAACTCGATATCGACGGGCCGAACGGTGTGACGCACGATGAATGCCGTGCGATCAGTACGGGGATGGATGAACGTCTGGAACAGGATGAATGGTACGGCCGCCTCAGGGCGGTCGACGTGTCTTCGCCGGGCGCCGACACTCCGGTGAAGTTCCTCTGGCAGCTCGCCAAGCATGCGGGCCGGAAGGTCCGGGTGGCGAAGACCGACGGTACGGTGCTGGAGGGCCCGCTGACGACCGTGGGAGAGAGCGATCTCACACTTTCCCAGACTACCGGCAAGGGTAAAGAACGGCGAACGGAAGACGTCACGGTTCCTGCTTCGGACATCGCCGAAGCGCGTATCGTGCTCAACTTGAAGTAACGAACCAGAAACAAGCGACCGGCTACGAACAATGGCACGTCGAAAAGTCAAGCAGAAAATCGACAACAAGAAGCTCATCATCGAGGCCTTCAACGAGATGGCCCGCGAGAAGAGCATCGATCGTGACCTGTTGCAAGGTATCGTCGAGGAGACGTTGTCCCTCATGGTGAAGAAGAAGTACGGCTTGAACGCCAACTTCGACATCATCGTGAACATGGAAAAGGGCGACATCGAAATCTACCTCATGAAGACGGTCGTCGAGGAGATCGAAGATCCCGAAACCGAGATCACGGTACAGCAAGTCCTGGAACTCTCCGGTGAAGTCATCGAAGTGGGCGACGAGTACCTCGAGGAAATCACGCTGGAGAACATCGCCGATTCGTTCGGACGCCGCTTGATCGCCCAGGCGATCCAGACGCTGAACCAGCGTATCCGCGATGTGGAGAAGGACAACATCTACGACGAGTACGCCAAGCGCGTGGGCGAAGTGATCATCGGCGAGATCTATCAGGTGCGTCCCAACAACATCCTGGTGATGCACAACAAGATCGAGATGCGCCTGCCCCGCGAAGAGCAGATTCCGAACGAGCGTCTCAAGAAGAACCAGCAGGTCAAGGCCATCCTCAAGGAAGTGCGCCGCTCCGGCGGTGCCACGGGTCTTCCCGACGTGATTCTCTCCCGTTCCGACGATTCCTTCCTGGCACGTCTGTTCGAGCAGGAAATTCCGGAGATCTACGACGGCATCATCGAGATCCGTGCCATCGCGCGTGAACCCGGTGAGCGCGCCAAGGTCGGCGTGACGTCGTTCGACGAACGCGTGGACCCCGTAGGCGCATGCGTGGGCATGAAGGGTATCCGTATCCATGCCATCGTGCGCGAGCTGAACAACGAAAACATCGATATCATCGAATACACGGACGATCCGCGGCTGTTCATCGCCCGCGCGCTTTCGCCCGCCAAGGTGCGCGACATCCAGTTGTCCACCGAAACACGGCAGGCGACGGTCATCGTGCCCGACGACCAGGTGTCCCTGGCTATCGGCAAGAACGGACAGAACGTCCGCCTCGCCTCGAAGCTCACTGGCTATTCCCTGGCTCTCGTCAAGGAAGGCGCCGAGGATATCGAACTCATCGAGTTCCGCGACGAGCTCGGCCGTGAACTGTACGATGGTCTCATCAACAACGGTATCGATACGGCCCGTGAATTCCTCGAGGCCGACCCGGCGATGCTGTTGACCTTCATGACGAAGGACAAGATCGTCGAGATCCGCAGCATCATTCTCGAAGAATTCGAAGAGCGCGAGGACCAACGCTATCTGCGCGCCCTCGACGAAGTGGCTGCCGATGGTACGTCGACCGACGAAGGCGACGTGCACGACGATCTCGCCGAAGCGTATGCCGAGGATACGCCGCAGGTATATGCCGAAGACGAAGAAGGATCCGAGGAAGGTACCGCCGATGAGGAAGTCGTCGGCGATGCCGGGGAATCGGAAGAGTGATCAAGTGTATTGAATGCACGAAGTGCAGAGCGAATAGGCTACTAAAGGACGTATGGCTTCTTCATCAGGAACGAAACTTTTCAAGGTCGCGAGTTCGATCAACATCGGCCGTGATGCGATCGTAGACTACCTTGTCTCGAAGGGCTTCTCCATCGAGAACAAGGCTACGGCCGTATTGACGGACGAGATGGTCGATCTCGTCGAGGAAAAGTTTTCCAAGGAAATCAAGCACGCCGAAAAGCAACGCGAGAAGGTCGAGCGGCAACGTCAGGTTCGCAAGAACATGATGGACCAGGGAAGTGCCGTTTCCATCGAACCTCAGGGCGAACTGGTGCCGCAAGGTGAACCGTATGCCGCTCCCGCCGAAGTCGTGGCCCCCGAGGCCGCCGCTCCGGTAGAACCGCCCGCTCCCGCCGTCGAACACGCACCCGTTGCCGAAGCCGCTCCCGCTGCTCCGGTCGCACCTCCCGTCGATGTCAAGGCCGACGTCGAACAGGGTGGCGCAGTCGTGGCGGAAGAGAAGGCCGGCGAATCCGACGCAGCATCCGAGAACGTACCGTCCGGTCCGGCCGTCGGTACTGTGATCGATCTCGGCGGATATCGCAAGGGACCGCAGCCCAAGCCTGTCAGGGAACAGCCGTCGGCCCCCGCACCGGCGGAACGCGCGGTGGAGCAGCCCGCTGCCCCCGTCGTGGAAGCCGCTACGGAATCCGTCGCCAAGGTCGAGCCCGTCGTCGAGACGCCGGCTCCCGTGGCACAAGCGCCGGTAACGGCGCCGGAGCCTCCTGCACCGGCCAAGCCTGCGGATGCTCCTGCCGCTCCCGCAGCAGCAGCTCCATCGGGTCAGGCGCCGGAAGCCGCGGCAGCGGCCGAGGGCGACGATGCTCGCCAGAAGAAGAAACGCAAGCGCGTCATCGAAGTCGAGTACCAGCCGGGTCAGGGCGTACAGCTCAAGGGCCTGACGGTGCTCGGAAAGATCGATCTCGCACCCAAGCCCGAACCCCGCCCGAAGCGTGGTGAACGCGACAAGAACCAGGGTGAGCGCGAACGGGGCGGTGGTAACAGCGGCAAGGCCACGATCGGCGATGCTATCGGCAAGGCCGGACGTTCCGCCGTAGGCGCATCGAACAATACCGGATCGACCGGACCGCGCTTCGGTCCGCCCAAGAAGCCGGGTGGCGGCGTACCGAAGAAGGACGACAAGAAGAAACGCAAGACAGGCGCCAAGTCGACCCGTGAACAGTTCTCCGACAGCGATGTCGAGAGGGCGATCCGGCAGACGCTGGCCGGTATCGAAGTCGCGGCAGGCTCCACGTCGAGCCGCCGTAACGCCCGGCAGCGCCGTCGTATGGAACGCGAGGAGAAGGAGGCCATCCGCCAGGAGGAACTCGCACGCGAGTCGACGATCCTCCGGTTGTCCGAATTCGTGACGACCGCGGATCTGGCCAACCTCATGCGCGTGTCCGCATCGGACATCATCCTGAAGTGCATGAGCCTCGGCCTCATGGTGTCCATCAACCAGCGGCTCGACAAGGATACGATCACCCTCATCGCAGACGACTACGGATTCCAGGTCGAATTCCTGGACGACAAGTCGATGCAGGAAGTCGAGGAGGATGAAGACGATCCCGAAACCCTGCGTCCGCGTCCCCCGATCGTCACGATCATGGGACACGTCGACCACGGTAAGACGTCGCTGCTCGACTACATCCGCAATGCCAACGTCGTTGCAGGCGAAGCAGGCGGCATCACGCAGCACATCGGTGCCTATCGGGTGGAATTGCCGAATCAGCGCAGTATCACCTTCCTCGACACGCCGGGTCACGAGGCCTTCACGGCCATGCGTGCCCGCGGTGCCCAGGTCACGGACATCGTCGTCCTCGTGGTCGCAGCCGATGACTCGGTGATGCCTCAGACGATCGAAGCAATCTCGCACGCCCAGGCCGCGAACGTGCCGATCGTCGTCGCCATCAACAAGATCGACCGTCCGGACGCCAACCCTGACCGTATCAAACAGCAGCTCGCCGATCACGGTGTGCTCGTCGAGGAATGGGGCGGCAAGTATCAGGCGGTCCAGCTTTCGGCGAAGAGCGGTCTCAACGTCGATCAGCTCCTGGAAAAGATCCTTCTCGAAGCCGACATCCTCGAACTCAAGGCCAATCCGGACCGTGCGGCCCGTGGTACGGTCATCGAGGCGCACGTCGACAAGGGACGCGGTAACGTCGTGACGGTCATCGTCCAGAAGGGTACGCTGAACGTGGGCGACATCTTCGTCTGCGGTCAGTTCGCCGGTCGCGTCCGCGCACTTACCGACGAGCGTGGCAACAAGGTCGAGTCCGCAGGCCCGGCCTTCCCGGTCCAGGTCACGGGCTTCGATGGTCTGCCCTTCGCCGGGGATATCCTGGTGGAGATGGAAACGGACGCCGAAGCACGCGAAGTGGCAACGCGCCGCCAGCAGCTCCGCCGCGAACAGCAGCTCAAGGGCATGCGTCACATGACGCTCGACGATATCTCGGCACAGATCTCCGCCGGTGGCGTGAAGGAACTGCGCCTCATCGTCCGCGCCGATGTGAGCGGTTCGGTGGAAGCCCTCAGCGACTCGCTGCAGAAGCTCTCCACGAACGAAGTCAAGGTGCGTATCCTCTTCAAGTCGGTCGGTGCCATCACGGAAAGCGACATCATGCTCGCATCGGCTTCCGATGCCGTCATCGTCGGCTTCCAGGTGAACGTACCGCCCGCAGCGCGCAAGCTCGCGGAAGCGGAGTCCGTGGATGTTCGTCTCTATTCGATCATCTACGACTGTATCAACGAAGTCCAGCTCGCCCTCGAGGGTATGCTCACGCCGGACATCAAGGAAGAGACGACGGGTACCGTCGAGGTACGCGCCACGTTCAAGATCAGCAAGCTCGGAACCATCGCCGGATGTTACGTCACGTCGGGCAAGATCACACGGAACGACAGGATTCGCGTCCTGCGCGACGGATTCGAGATCTTCAAGGGTACGCTCGCATCGCTCAAACGTGTCAAGGACGACGTCCGTGAAGTCGATACCGGTTACGAATGCGGTATCGGTGTCAACGGCTTCAACGACATCGAGGAAGGTGACGTGATCGAAGCGTACAAGACGGTAGAAATTAAACGAAAACTGGCCTGACGCCTCGGGCGTCGGGAGGAAACACGTGTCCATTCGCACCGAACGGATTGCCGGCGAGATCATGAAAGCTCTCGCCGCGCCGCTCAAACGTATCGCCGAGGAACTGTCGGCAGGCTTCATCACCGTGACGGAAGTTCGGGTGTCACCCGATCTCCAGACCGCACGCATCTACATCAGCGTGTTCGGCGGGAGAGTCACTCCGACGGACGTCCTCGCCCATATCGAGGAAGAGGAAGCCGGCCGTCTCCGCGCGCAGGTTGCCCGCTCGATCCAGTTGAGGTATGCTCCGCAGCTGCGGTTCTACGTCGACGACAGCCTCGACCGTGCGCAACGGATCAACGCCCTGCTCGATAGCGTCCGCCCTGCGGACGAAGCCGAGCAAGGAGAAGGCGGGGCGACAGGGGAGGACGATGCCTGAGCATGCCATGCTTCAGCGCTCCACTCTCGATGCACTGTCCTCATGGCTGGAATCGGCCCGTTCGACGGGAGCGGTAGCGCTCGTCGACAAGGAAGAGGAGTGGACGTCCTTCGACTGCGTGGCCAAGTTGCGCGGGATGACGAAGGTGAAGAAGGTCGGTCACGCCGGTACGCTCGATCCACTTGCGACGGGTCTCCTCATTCTCTGCTTCGGTCGCGCGACCAAGGACATCGTTCTTTTCCAGGATGCCGACAAGGCATACGATGTGACGATCAAGCTCGGTGCCACGACGGCGACCGACGATCGCGGTGCTGCCGAGGTCGACGCGGCGTCCCTTCCTCTCGATGCGGATACTGTACGTACGGCACTGCAGGCCTTCGTGGGCGATATCGAACAGACACCTCCCGACTATGCTGCCGTGCGTCACGGCGGGCGACGTCAGTACGATCTGGCGCGTGAAGGACGGGAATTCGTTCCGAAGGTGCGGCAGGTGACGGTACACGGCATCGGCGATATCGTCGTGGAATGGCCCTACGTCCATGCTCACGTTCGCTGCTCGAAAGGAACCTACATCCGTTCCATCGCACGCGATCTTGGCACGGCACTTGGTTGCGGCGGATACGTATGGTCGTTGCGCCGGACCCATATCGGAGCCTTCGACGTACGGGAAGCACTGACGATCGGTGAAATTCAGGAAGCATTGCGGACGCTGACTACGGCATGATCATTACACGATTCGACGAGGCCATCCCGTTCGACGCCGCCACGGCTCTCACCGTCGGCACGTTCGACGGCGTTCATTGCGGGCATCGCGGCATCATCGACAGGATGAAGGCCACGGCATCGGCCGAACATGAACGTACGGTGGTGGTGACGTTCGATCCGCATCCGCAGATCGTTCTTGCAAAACCCGATCGCGAACCGGTCCGGCTGCTGACGTCCATCGACGAACGCTGTGCCCTGCTCGCGGACCTCGGCGTGGACATGACGGTCGTGATTCCATTCACGCGCGAGTTCGCTTCCACACCTCCCGATGTCTTCATTCGCGATCACATCGCAGGACGTATCGGCGTACGGCATTTCTTCATAGGTCACGATCACATGTTCGGCAAGGATCGTGGTGGCAATGAAGAGCTGCTGCAACGTCTGGGCGACGAACTCGGCTTCGTCCTCGAACGCGTGGAACCGCTCTATTGCAATGGACAGGTAGTGAGCAGCACCAAGGTCCGCCAGGCACTGCAGGCCGGTGACGTGACGTCCGCGGCCGAAATGCTCGGGCGCCCGTATACGGTGACCGGTACGGTCGTGCGTGGTGACGGACGTGGTGCCAAGCTCGGGATTCCGACGGCGAACATCGAAACGCCGGATCCGTACAAGCTGCTGCCCGGAAACGGTGTCTATCTCGTGAGCAGCGAGATCGATGGCCGTACCGTATACGGCATGGCGAACATCGGGCGGCGCCCGACGTTCACCGACGGTTCGCGGACCACGCTCGAAGTCCATTACCTCGATCTCGACACGATGTTGTACGACCGCACGCTGACGGTGGCCTTCCGCCACTTCATCCGCGCGGAACAGAAATTTCCGAGCCTCGACATGTTCCTCTCGCAGATTCGGGAGGACAGGTCGACGGCGTACGAACTTCTATCCAATGGTTGAAAACCTAACCCGTAATCCATAATCCAAACCACAGGAGTACCTATGATCTCCAAGGAACGTATCGCAGAGATCGTGCAGCAGCACGGTGGCAGTGCGAGCAACACCGGCAAGCCGGAAGTCCAGATCGCTCTCCTCACCGAGAAGATCAACACGCTGTCGTCGCACTTCGACATGCACAAGAAGGATCACCACGGCCGCCGTGGCCTGATCATGATGGTCAGCAAGCGCAAGAATCTGCTGGCCTATCTCGCCAAGACGGATATCCAGCGGTATCGCGACGTCGTCGCAGCCCTGAATCTGCGGAAGTAATCCAAGCGTAACGACGGCGCCGCGTGCGCCGTCGTTCGTTTCGGGACGTTCGGATCGTATCCACGCATCATGCCGAGTGTTGTGTCACTCTGAGCGAGACGTCGCACGACGCCGTCTGCCTCAGGGTGACAATGCCGTACACGACACTTCGTACCGGACGTCCTTGGTGCATGATGCAGGCATCATTCAATTTTATCCCAAGGAACATGCGATGCATGTCGTAAAGAAAGTTATCAATGGCAAGGAGCTCTCCCTGGAAACGGGACGCTTCGCCAAACTCGCCGACGCAGCCGTGATGGTGCGTTACGCCGACACGATGGTTCTCGTGACGGCATGTTCGGCACCCGAACCCAAGCCCGATATCGACTTCCTGCCCCTTACCTGCGAATACCGCGAGAAGCAGGCCTCGGCAGGCAAGATCCCCGGCGGCTTCTTCCGTCGTGAAGGCAAGCCGACGGACAAGGAAGTCCTTTCCTGCCGTCTGATCGACCGTCCGCTGCGCCCGCTCTTCCCCAAGGACTGGCGCTGCGACACGCAGGTGATCGCCACGGTCTACTCCTACGATCTGGAGAACGACTCCGACGTGCTGGCCATATTCGGTGCTTCGGCCGCACTCACCTTGTCTGACATTCCCTTCAATGGTCCGATCGCAGGCGTGCGCGTAGGCCGTGTGAATGGTGAGTTCGTCATCAATCCTACGCACACCGAACTCAAGGAATCGGACATGGAAATCGTCGTGGCGGGATCCGCTACGTCGATCGTCATGGTCGAAGGTTCGTCGAAGGAAATCTCGGAAGACGACTTCGTTGCCGGCATGGAGTTCGCCCATACGTGGATCAAGGAACTCATCGCCATGCAGCTCGAACTTGCGGCCATGGTCGGTGCCTCTACGAAGCGCGAAGCCGTCAAGGCCGAACTCCCGGAAGACTTCACGAGTGCGGTCAAGAATGCCGTTACGGACAAGATCCGCAACGCCATCCGCGTCGATTCATCGAAGGAAGAACGCGGTGCGCTCCGTAAGGAAGTACGTCAGCTCGCTCTCGACGCCGTCGCTCCGATCGTAGCCGATAACGAAGCCTATGCGACGATGAAGGTCGAAAAGGTGGTCGATGGCCTGCTGAAGAAGGTCGAAGCGCAAGAGATGCGCGAGATGATCCTTTCGGAAGGCCGCCGCCTCGATGGCCGCAGCACGACGCAGATCCGTCCCATCACCTGCGAAGTCGGCGTCCTGCCGCGTCCGCACGGTTCGGCCCTGTTCACGCGTGGCGAAACGCAGTCGCTCACGACGATCACGCTCGGCACGAAGACGGATCAGCAGCTCGTCGACGGCCTGATGCCGACGTACGAGCGCCGCTACATGCTGCACTACAACTTCCCGCCCTTCTCCACCGGCGAAACGGGCCGCTTCGGCTTCACGAGCCGTCGTGAAGTAGGACACGGTGATCTTGCGGAACGCGCACTCGAAGGTTTCCTTCCCAGCGAGGAAGATTTCCCGTATACCATCCGTGTCGTCTCCGACATCCTCGAGTCCAACGGCTCGTCGTCGATGGCTACGGTCTGCGCCGGCTCCCTGGCTCTCATGCATGCCGGTGTTCCCGTGAAGAAGGCATGCGCCGGTATCGCCATGGGCCTCATCTACGAAGGTGAGCGCGTTGCCGTGTTGAGCGACATCCTCGGTGACGAGGACTTCCTCGGCGACATGGACTTCAAGGTCACGGGCTCGAAGGAAGGCATCACCGCATGCCAGATGGACATCAAGATCGAAGGTCTGTCCACCGAGCTCATGCGCAAGGCCCTGTACCAGGCACGTGAAGGGCGTCTGCACATTCTCGACGTGATGAGCAAGACGATGACGGAAGCGAATGCAGATATCTCGCCGTTCGCTCCGAAGCTTACGACCATCATGGTTCCCGTCGAGATGATCGGTCTCGTCATCGGCCCTGGCGGCGAAACCATCCGTGGTATCGTCAAGGAATCCGGTGCGGAAGTGAACATCGAAGACGATGGTACCGTGACGATCGCAGCCGTCAACACGGAGAGCGCCGAGATCGCCATCGCTCGCATCAAGGCGCTGACGCGTCCGGTTGCCCTTGGCGAAGTGTATACGGGTACCGTCAAGGAAATACGTGAAGGCCTCGGCGCCTTCGTCGAAATCCTTCCCAAGAAGCAAGGCCTTCTCCATATCTCGCAACTCGACTACCGTCGCGTCGCCACCGTCGGCGAAATCCTCAAGGTCGGCGACGTCCTCGACGTCAAGATCATCGAAGTCCAGCCCGACGGCAAGATCCGTCTGAGCCGCAAGGCCCTCATGACGCCGCCCGAAGGATACGATCCCGAACAGGAAGAACGCCGCGCTCCACGTTCCGGCGGCTATGGCGATCGTGACCGTGGCCCGCGCCGCGACGACCGTGGAGGTCGTGGTGGTGGCTATGGCGATCGTGATCGTGGCCCGCGCCGCGATGACCGTGGTCCCCGCGATGACCGTGGCCCGCGCGACGATCGTGGTCCCCGCGATGACCGTGGCCCGCGCGACGACCGTGGTTACCGTGAAGATCGTGGTCCCCGCGACTGACGGAACAGGACATGATAATGAACGGCAAGGGGCTCCAAGGAGCCCCTTTTTCGTATTATTCGCGGCGTAATGCCGAGCCACTGAAGTACGTGAACGTAATGCGATACACCTCTCTTCCTCTCGTTCTTCTCTTCATGACTACGATTACCAGGGCACAGTTGCACCCGTTACCGGCATCTCCCCGCGAGGCACGGGTAGATACCATTCATGGTATCCCCATCGCCGATCCATATCGCTGGCTCGAGGACGATCACGATCCGAAGGTCATGCAGTGGGTCGCCATGCAGCGGGAGCGCACGGAAACCTATCTCGCCACCATACCGTTCCGCGATGCGTTGCGTGCACGGCTGGCGCAGTTGTACGATTACACGAAGTTCTCGATGCCCAACCGGCACAAGGACCTGACCTTCTTCCGCAAGCAGACGGGCACGCAGAACCACTCCGTCCTCTATATGCAGAAGAAGGGCGGCGACCCCGTCGTGCTACTCGATCCGAACACGTGGTCGAAGGACGGTACGATCGGCCTCGACTCCTACGATGCGAGCGAGGACAACAGGTATCTTTCTTACATGCGTACGGAAGCGGGGTCGGACTGGCGTGAGATCCACGTCATGGACCTCCGTACGAAGAGATATCTGGGCGATGTGATCAAGTGGGTCAAGGCCAGTGGCGTCTCGTGGTGGAAGGATGGCTTCTACTACAGTCGTTACGACGCTCCCGTCGCCGGCACGTCGGAACTGTCCGGCGTCAACCGCGGCCAGAAGATCTACTATCATACCGTCGGTACGAAGCAGGAAGATGACAAGCTGGTTTACGAAGACCCGAACGAGCCCCTGCAGTTCAACGGTTGCTGGGTTCCGGAAGAGAGCAATCTGCTATTGCGTTGGGCCAGCAAGGGCAGCGAACGCGGATCCCGCATCTTCGTGCGCCATGTGGACAGGCCGCAGGAAGCCTGGCACACGCTCTTTTCCTCGACCGACGACCAGCTGGACATCGTGGGCGTGCATCGCGACGTGGTCTACGGTGCCACGACGCAAGGGGCGCCTCGCGGACGTATCGTGCGGTTCACCGGACCGCTCGACGCACTGAAGATGGAAACCGTCGTCGAACAGGGAGAGCATCCCATCGTCGGCATAGGAATGGCCGGTGGCAAGCTCTTCGTCATTCGCATGATCGACGTCCATCATGAAGTGACGATCTACGACCTGAACGGCAAGCGGACCGGCACCGTGACGTTGCCCGGGCTGGGCACGGTAGGTGGTTTCGGCGGCAGGCATGACGATACGACCATCTATTATTCGTATACGTCCTACACCTATCCAACGACGACGTTCGAGTACGATCTGCGTACGGGAACGTCGAAGGTGTGGAAGAAGGCCGAGGCACAATTCGATCCCGGACAGTTCACGGCGCGACAGGTCTTCGTCACGAGCAAGGACGGCACGCGTGTGCCCATGTTCCTGCTGCACCGCAAGGACTTCGTCGCCGACGGTACGGCTCCGACGGTCCTGTACGGATACGGCGGCTTCAACATCTCCCAGACGCCCGCCTTCAATCCGTTGCTCGTCGCATGGCTGGAGCAGGGTGGCGTCTATGCCATCGCCAATCTGCGCGGTGGTGGCGAATACGGTGAGCCCTGGCACGATGCCGGTACGAAGCTGAAGAAACAGAACGTCTTCGACGATGCGATCGCCTGTGCGCAATGGCTGATCGATCAGCGTATCACCACCACGCCGCGGCTCGCCATCAACGGCAGGTCGAATGGGGGACTGCTCGTCGGTGCGCTGATGACGCAACGGCCCGATCTGTTCGGTGTGGCTGTGCCCGAAGTCGGTGTGCTCGACATGCTCCGATACCACCTCTTCACGATCGGCTGGAACTGGGCGTCGGACTACGGTACGGTCGCCGACGAGAAGGAGTTCAAGGCCCTGCTGGCATATTCGCCGCTGCACAATCTCCGCCCGAACGTCGACTATCCCGCCACGATGGTGATGACGGCCGATCACGACGACCGTGTGGTGCCGGCACATTCGTTCAAGTTCGCTGCCATGCTGCAACATGTCTATGCCGGGCAACGCCCGATGCTCATGCGCGTGGAAACGAAATCTGGTCATGGTGCCGTCAACGTCAGTACCATGCTCGATGGCATGGCCGACAAATTCGCCTTCATGTGGCAGCAGATGGGATTCGTACCTCGATACCAGAACAGATAGACCGTACGTGCAACGTATCATCTCCATCGACGTCCTGCGTGGTCTGGTCATGGTCATCATGGCCCTGGATCACGCGCGGGATTACTTCCATCATGGAGCGATACTCGGACAGGATCCCATGGACCTGTCCACCACGACGCCCTGGCTCTATCTCACGCGCTGGATCACACATTTCTGCGCGCCGGTCTTCGTATTCCTGTCGGGCACGAGCGCCTATCTCATGGCACGACGTACGGATCCCGTGAAGGCATCGATCTTCCTCCTGACGCGCGGATTATGGCTGGTCGTTCTGGAACTGACCGTCATCTATTTCGGATGGACGTTCAGTCCGTACTGGCCGTCGGTGATGCTTACCGTGATATGGGCCATCGGTATCGGCTTCATCGTCCTCGGTCTCCTGATACGGCTTCCCACGCGATTCGTGGGCTTCCTGGGACTGCTGATCGTCTTCGTCCACAATGCCTTCGACGGTATCGTCATCGACGATCCGGCGTGGTTCTCCGTCCTGTGGTCCATTCTCCACGTCAACGGGAGCTTCGAGCCGATAGCAGGGCACGTCGTCCTCGTTGGCTATCCCGTCCTGCCCTGGATCGGAATCATGCTGACAGGATATGCATGCGGAGGGTTGTGGAGCAAGGGCGTGACGGCACAGGACAGGCAAGGTACGCTGGCACGCATGGGCATCACGGCCATCGGATTGTTCCTGCTGCTGCGCCTCATCAATCTGTACGGCGACTCGCATCACTGGACGATGCATATCGATCCCGTCACGACGATGATGTCCTTCCTCGATACGACGAAGTACCCACCGTCACTGCTGTTCACGTGCATGACGCTCGGTCCGTCGCTGCTGCTGCTGTCATGGCTGGAATCGCATGACGTGCGCCGGAACTTCCTCGTCGTCTTCGGCCGCGTGCCACTCTTCTACTACATCCTTCACATCTACGTCCTGCATGCCGCAGCGTGGATTGCCGCACTGGCCATGGGCTATGGCTGGACGCAGTTCGACGTGGCGACGGGCTTCGGAGGAATTCCTTCCGGCTTCGGCTTCTCACTTCCGTGGGTCTACGTCATCTGGATATGCGTCGTGGCAGCCCTCTATCCACTCTGCCGATGGTACGACGGATACAGGATGGCGAACAGGCACAGGGCGTGGCTCCGATATCTCTAGATATCACCAGTCCTTCGTCGCCGTGACCACATGTCCGAAGGTATTCGTGATGGCGATGCGGAGGTGCGTCGTCGACGTCAGTGCCGACGGCACGGTATCGAGTGGAACGATGAAGCGTGATTCCATCCCCGACGGTGTGCGTACCAGCACGGCTGTGCTTGCATCGGCATTCAGGATCGTACGTTCACCCGCATCCGTCGTCAGATCGATACGCAATGCGCACAACGATGGAATATGATCCGTGAAGGAGACGACGAGGAAGGGGCGGTCTCCGATCCTGCATACTTCCGATCCCTTGTATTCCGCTTTCTCGTCGAGCGCGACGCGCTGGATCTCGAAGCTCTGACGCAGGTGTTCGACGTGGACGCTGCCCACGTTGACCGTTCTCGTGGCACGGCGGCGTACGGGATCGACCGTGAAATACTCGATGTTCATGATGTCCTGGCTTCTGGCGCTCACCACGCCGTCACCCGTCTCGAACAGTGCGGGCAGTCCACTGCCCACGGCGCCGATGGCCCGTCGCAGGATGTCCTGTATCCATCCCTCGCTCAGCTTCCGTGCCTCCGCGAACATGTCGAGTTCACCGATCACGCTCACGTATTCGATGTCCATCGGATGGGCCAGCTTGCCGAGACGACGGAGATAGACGCCACCGTCTTCCGGACGTCGCAGGTCGCGCACGGCCGGTGCATCGTAGGGTACGTCGCCCTCCGTGCCCTGGAGCGTCGCGAGTGCGGCCCTGCATATCGGCGAAAGGACGACGTTGGAACTGTCCGCACAGGTCTTCATCATCGACTTCCACGTCCATACGCGTGCGAAGGGTGATCCCAGATGCGGCGTGCCTACGGTGATGAGGCGTTTGACGTGATGATCGGAATAGCGCTTCGTGAGGTAGGAGCGTGCGGCCAGGCCGCCCATACTGTAGCCGATGAGGATGACGCGGTCGGCGCCCGTATGTGCCAGCACGTGGTCGATGCACGTCTCCAGCTCACGTCCCCATGCCCCGACGGAATCGTGCGGGTTGCGGAAGGAGACGACGTAGAAGTCGCCGTCGCCGCCGCCGGGAATGGACGATTCCACCGCGCCGTTCACGACGCGCAGGACGCCGCCGAAGGACAGGCCGAGGTCCTTCGAGAAATATCGTGTGGCCGCTCCGTCCCATACGTCGGCCTTCTGCCCAAGTCCGTGCAACAACAGGATCGGATACGGTACCTTCATCGTCGTGACGGCGGCAGGTGGCGTATAGGGTCGCAGGGACGATATACGCATCGGCAACGACGCACAGGCGCCGAGCATCATGCCGCAGAGGACGATGCAGAGGAAGACAGGTCGGAACATCAGCCGTTCGATGAGAGGGATTGTTGCTGGAGTGTGAGCTTCACGCGCTCGACACGTCGGGGGGCGCTTTCGAGAATCGTACAGATATACGGTTCGAGGACTACCGTATCGCCCGGTACGGGAATCCTGCCGGCCCTGGCGTTGATCAGGCCGCCGATCGTTTCGTAGTCCTCGCTTTCGGGCAAGGGGAACGGCAGCACTTCGTTCGCTTCGGCGATGTGTACCGACGCGAGAAGTTCGAAGTCATTGGCCGTCGTCGACGAGAGGACGGGTGTTTCGTCGTCGTATTCGTCCTGGATGTTACCCACGAGCTCTTCGATGACGTCTTCCAGCGTGATCAGTCCAGCCGTGCCGCCGAATTCGTCGAGGACGATGGCCATGTGGACCTTGTGTATCTGCATGTCGCGCAGCAGCTTCTTGAGCTTCACGTCCTCCGACACGAAGTATGCCGGATGGAGGATGTCGTGGATGATGATGAGGTCCTTGTGATGCATCAGCGTCAGAAGGTCCTTCGCATAGACGATGCCCGTGATCTCGTCCACGCTGCCCTTGTAGACGGGCAGACGCGAATAGCCCTCTTCCATCACGTGGTCGAGCAGCTGATCGATCCGCATGGACATCTCGAGTCCGATGATGCGCGACCGGGGGACCATGACCTGTCCGGCCGTCGTTTCCGTGAACTGGAAGACATTCTCGATCAGTTCCTGTTCGCTGAATTCCAGGGCGCCCTGCTTGGAGCTCTCCTGTATCAGGTAGCGCAGTTCCTCGGGGGAATGCACTTCATGTTCGCCAACGGGTTCGATGCCGATCATGCGCAGGAGCAGGTTGGCCGATTCGTTCAGCGACCAGATCACCGGCTTGAAGACGATGTAGAAGATGCGCATCGGCAGAGCCACGGCCATCGTGACCTGTTCCGCGCGCCGGATGGCGAGGGATTTCGGCGCCATCTCGCCGAGGACGATGTGCAGTACCGTGATCGTGACGAACGCTATCGAAGCCGACACCGTGTGAAGTAGCGCCGGTGAGGGATGCCAGCCCAGCAGGCCGGCGATGTCGCTGATGATGCTGGACACCACGCTTTCGCCGATCCATCCCAGGCCGAGCGATGCCAGCGTGATGCCGAGCTGCGAGGCGGACAGATACGTGTCCATGTGCGACAGCAGATGTCGCGCCATGGTGGCCAGCAGGTTACCTTCGCGGGCCTTGAGTTCGATCTGCGAGGCACGGACCTTCACGATGGCGAACTCGGCCGCCACGAAGAATCCGTTGAGGAGGACGAAGAACAGGGTTAACGCAATATTTCCGAGCATGACGCAATATAGGATGTCGGGAAGGACTCACTTCATGACGTCGTAGGTACGGCCGCTGACGCGCTTGTCCAGGTGATGTGAAAAGTAGAGGGAGAGGAAACTCTCGAGCTCCAGGCGATCGGCCGGAGACACCGTGGTAGAAATGGCCGATGCATCTCCGAGGCATGAGTGCAGGATGCCGTAGGCCGCGTTCGACATGCGGATCACGCCTCCCGTTCCTGCCAGCGTTTCCGGGCGGAGCATACCGTTGCCCATATCCACGGCCACGGCCGGATTCGGTGGCGGCGGACCGCAGTCCGGCACTCCGAAGCCCATCACGTCGGCCAGCCTCAGGCGGATCGCCAAGCCGGTGGCATAGGGATCGTGGGTGTCTTCCACGGCATTCAGACCATCGCACAGAAGGTCGAAGACGGCATCGTTCCGTTCTTCGTCGGCCTGGGTGCGCAGGAGCAGTTCGCAGACGGCCAGGGCCGTCTGGAGATGGTCGTAGGAATCGCGTATCCGGCGGCGCGGTGTGATCGATTCGGCTGCCGAAACGGTGTGGAGGTCGCGTCCACGTTTGAAGTACAGCGTCACACGCGCATGCCCCAGCGGCTCGAGGGCGCTGCCGAACGGACTCGACGGTTTGCGGACGCCCTTGGCCACGACGGAGATCTTGCCGTGATCCCTGGTGTAGAGCACCACGATACGGCTCGTATCCCCGAATTTCCGGGAATGGAGAACGATGGCTTCGGTGGACAGCAGCATGGACAAAGTTATCGCTTTGCATATTTCCGGAACCTGTGTTATTTTTGTAGCCCAATTCCGAAGTAGCTCAGCTGGTTAGAGCATCTGACTGTTAATCAGAGGGTCCGGGGTTCAAGTCCCTGCTTCGGAGCAAAGAATACAACGCCGAAACCAAGCATTCATGCGGGTTTCGGCGTTCTTCGTTTCGGCCCGTGCCCCACGTTCCGCACTACCACACGCCTCGTGGACCCTCTGACGAATCAGACGAGTCAAACTCCCTGATTTCATGCCGCTTTCATCAGTATCCATGCGGGTTCACGCGATTCCGCCGCTGCTCCTCTTGGGCTTCCCGCTCGGTTCCTCGCCTGTGCAAAAACGGAGTACGGATGGAGAGCAGATTCGGAATTGGGATCCGAACATTCGAACGGGAAACAAAAAGGCCCTCTCGAAATGAGAAGGCCTCCCGTGTATAGGCTTGCTGTGCATGGATCTGCGTTGCGTAGCGCTGCATCGCTGCGCAGTGTCATGTTCCGCCTTGCTGAACAAACCGATCCATCCGAATACGTTGTTCCTGAACCGGAATGCTTCATACCAGAGAGTGCATAGCCGACCACTAGATGGTTCCCGTCGACCACGATAGTCCTACCAGGGCACGGGCCCAGTCCGCACGGGCATTCACCTGCCGCATCAGGGCCTCGGCATAGAAGCGCTCGCGCAGGTTGAGTGTGAGCAACGTGGACTCGCCGGCGTCGAAGCGGCGTCGCTCGGCGGCCAGCATCTGGTCCGCAAGGCCTACTTCGGTGGTAGCCACCATCATACGTTCGGCGGCACGTCGCACGGCGATGGCGGCGTTGGCGACGTCGGCTTCCACGCCACGCTCCACGATGGCCCGCTGGAAGTCCGCACGGCGGACGGTCACGGAGGCCACCTGGGCCTGCGCCGACGCGCTGCGGAAGAGCAAGGGCTGCGTGATGGTGAGGCCGAACTTCACGTCGGGTGTGAGGGCCGACCCTACGTCGTACTGCATCAGCGAGCCTTCCAGTTGAACGAAGGGACGCAGGTATTCATTGGCCAGGCCCGAGTCCAGCCGCGCCGTCTGTTGCAGTATGTCCGTACGACGTACTTCGGGGCGTGCCGCCTGCACGGCGGTCATGGATATCGTTGCAAGTACCGAGGTGTCGGCTGCCGCCGGCAGACGTTCCGGGCGTCCGCTCAAGGTACGGGGCGTCCCGTCCGTGGCCCAGAGGTATACTCCTGCATCCACTCCGGCCTGCTCGGCGATACGCTGTGCCCGTAGCAGTTCTCCCTGGCGGCGGGCCACTTCCTGCAGGATTTCCACGGTATCGATGGCCGACGTTTCGCCGGCACGGGCACGCCTGGCCATCATGGCGGCACGTTCACGTACCAGGCGTACCACGGTGTCCGCGACGTCCACGGCGGCGACGGCTTCGGCCCAGTCCCAATAGCGCAGGGCGGCCGCACGCAGCAGGGTGTTGCGTTCCAGACGAACCTGGGCTGCGGCGAGGTCCGGTCGGAGAGCGGCCTTGCGCAACTGGTTCCGGCGGGTGTCCGTGAAGATGCCCTGGAACAGCGGCATCGATATGCCGATACCGGCATCGCCACCGGTGCCCGTAGCCGACTCGGGATTCACGTGCGTACCGGTACCACGGTTGTAGGTGGCCTTGAGTTTCGGACCGAACAGCATGTCCAGCGGCAGTTCCACCGAACCCTGCAGCAGATCCAGCTTGTTCGTTCCGCCCTTGTCCTTATGCTGATAGTGAAGGTCCAATACGGGATCGAATCGTCCCAGAGCGTTGCGGATTTCGGCCTCGGCCAGGTCGGCCTCGAACGAGGCCGCCTGCAGTGCCGGATGCGCGCGCTCCACGGCATCCAGATAGGCGCGCAGGTACACTACCTCCTGCGCATGGATAGTAACGGTGGTAAGGATCGCGAGCACAGCCGTCGTCAGCCACTTCATTCCTTGCCGTCCTTTCCGTTCCTCTTGGGACCTTCCTGTGCGGGTACGGGGAACCTGGGCGGGAAGCCCATGAGCTGGCGCCACAGCTCGTAGCCTATGGCCACTTCCTCCAGCATCACCCAGCCGGTGGCGTCGGTACCCTGGCGCAGGTAGCGCGAAGTGGGCCACGGACGCGAAGCGGGATCAGGTGTGATGAGCACGCGGAATCGTCCTGTACCGTCATCCACGGCATCCACCACGCGCACGATGCCGTGGAACACTCCCACGTTCACGTCGCGCCAGCCGGACACCTGGAATGCGGGGAAGCCGGCGAACTGCAGGGATACGCGGCGGCCCGGATCGATGAGGGCTGCGTCCATGCCGGACACATAGAGTTCCGCGGCCTGGTCGTTCGTGGCGGGTACCACCGTCGCCAGAGGTTCCCCTTCCTTGAGGGTCTGTCCGGCGCCGGCCTTGGAGATGCGTACGATGATGCCGTCGACCGGTGACAGCACGGTGCTGGCACCCACGCGCCCCTGGGCGTTGGCCAGGCGCACTTCGGCCTCCTGCATCGTGACGTAGGCCTGGTTGATCACACGCTCTTCTTCCGCGTAGAAGGCGTTCACGTCCTGCACGGCCGCATTCACGGCCGCGGCCGTGGAGATGGAATCGGCCACTGCGCGTTGCAGGGTGAGCGTTGCCGTTTCCACGTCGCGGCGGGAGGCCAGGTCCTGCCGGAAAAGCGTATCGGCTCGGGCATACCGTGTACGGGCCGTAGCCACCTCCACCACCACGTTGTCCATGCGCGCGCGCGCCTGTGCCAGACGTTGTTCCGATTGTTTGCGACGCTGCACGGCGACCTGGATGGATTGCTCCTGCGCCGTGAACGTACGGTCGCGCAGGGTGGTAAGGCGGTCCAGCAGCGAGCGGTCGAAGAAGTTCACGTTGATATCGGAAAGTACCACGATCGTGTCGCCCTTGCGCACGTGTTGTCCTTCGCGTACGAACCAGTGTACGATACGTCCGGAGATGACGCTTTCCAGCGTCTGCGGCCGTGCATCGGGGACGAAGGACGTGACCTTGCCCGATCCACGGATGGTCTGCACCCACGGTACGAACACCAGGAACAGGGCAGCGGCTACCACCAGTACGAGGATGGTGATCACCAGCGTGCGCAGGGTGCGTGGTACGGATACCATGCGGAGCGAAAGCAGGTGGCGGTCATGCATCGGCCTTGTCCTCCGGTGGTGTGATCCGTCCGTCGTGCATGAGATAGATGGTATCGGTGCTGCGCACCACGTCCCCATCGTGGGACACGTTGACGATCGTCCACGACGGATAGGCCAGAATGGCCTCCAGCATACGGTGCTTGGTGGCGTTCTCGATCCCGTCGAACGCTTCGTCCAGCAGAAGGATTTCGGGACGGTGCACGATCATCCGTGCGAACAGGATACGCCGTTGCATGCCGAAGGAAATGGTGAGTCCGTCCGCACGCAACTCCGTGGCCAGACCGTCCGGCAGTGCCATGATGTCGTCGTGCAGGCAGGCCATACGCAGGGCCCATTGTACGTCGGTGTGGGAAATCGGACGCCCGAGTACCACGTTTTCCTCGATCGTGCCGTCCACCAGTTGGTCGATGGGCGACACCAGACCGAACCGTGCGCGAAGT
This sequence comes from Candidatus Kapaibacterium thiocyanatum, assembly GCA_001899175.1. Taxonomy (NCBI): domain Bacteria; kingdom Pseudomonadati; phylum Bacteroidota; class Eximiradiia; order Eximiradiales; family Kapaibacteriaceae (SeqCode); genus Kapaibacterium (SeqCode); species Kapaibacterium thiocyanatum (SeqCode). The sequence goes on from MKVH01000025.1 coordinate 85,029, forward strand.
GACGTGAGGTCGGCACTGCGCACCTCCACGCCGTTCACCAGGATCATTCCGCGATCCGGACGTTCCAGTCCCAGCAGCATGTGCAGCAGCGTGGTCTTGCCGCTGCCGCTGTTGCCCACCAGGCTGATGCGTCCACCCGACGGTACGAGCAGCGAGGCGCCCCGCAGCGTCGGCTGCGCCGCACCTTCGTAGGTGAACCAGACGTCGCGCATCTCGATCGAGCCACCCGTAGTGGAGGCCGGCACGAGCACACCGCCCACGTCCTCCAGGGGTTTGTTCATCACGCTGGACACCTTGTCCACCGCCGCAACCAGGTCGTAGTACAGGTCGAGTTGCCCGATCAGTTTCTCCACTGCGTTCAGCATCATCACGATCACGATCTCGGCCGCCACGAGTTGACCTAGGGACATCTGCTGGTCGATCACCAGGATGCCGCCGAGACCCAATACGCCGACCGTAGCCACGGACTTGAAGAACATCGAACCGAACATCTGGCGGGCCAGGATCACGAAGTGGCGTCGGCGGTCCTCCACATACGTGGAGGCGATCGTATCCAGCGTATCGTAGACGAAGGAGCGCGCTCCCGTGAGCTTCACCGCCAGGTGCGCCCGGGCCACTTCCTCCAGCCATGCCGCCACGGCATACTTGCGTTTGCTCACGCGCATGGCCGCGCCGATGCCGCCACGACCCAGTACGTATACGATGAACGGCAGGAAGGCTACCAGGATGGCGTCGTACAGAAGGAAGAACGGATGGTAGAAGCCCAGTACCACGAGGCCCACGGTCAGCACCAGGATGGCGTTGATTCCTTCCAGCAGGATCTTGCCTACCGACTTCTGGATGGTGATCACGTCGAAGAACCGGTTCACCAGTTCAGGTGCGTACTGTTCGCGCAGGGCCGCAAGGCGCAGGGCCGGCAGGCGCTGGATGAAGGCGAACGACGTGAATACGAAGATGCGCCGCTGGATCAGGTCGATCACCCACCGTTCCAGTACACCCACCACGCCCGAGGCGAGCAGGCCCAGGAACACCAGGGCACATAGTACCAGCAACTGTTTGTTGAATACGCCCAGAGCGACGGCGTTCACTACCGCCTGCGCCGTTATCGGTACCACCAGGGCCAGCAGACTGGACACGATGGAATAGCCTATCACCACCAGGATGTTGGAGCGCTCCTCCATCAGGATGGCCCGCAGGAAGGGCCATACGTCACGGAAGGACGCCACGGTATCCGTTCCGTTCGTACGCGTCATGGCCGATCGTATGGCCGGTGGTTGTGCCGCGCGGGTAAGGAAGGACGTCACCCTCCCGCGTACCACCAGTATGCGTTCGTCCAGCGCCTGACGAGCTTCCGGAGCACCCGCATCCACGTAGCGGAGGTGGTACTGTGCGTCCACCATGAAGCCCGCGGGTACCATGTCACCGTCTATCCTTACCAGTTCTGTTTCCACACCCGCATCGCGCAGGATCGTGGCCAGTACGTCCAGTGCCCGGTGTGGCGTGATGTCGTTCCGGGCCAGCAGCGCATGTGCGCGCACCGAGGCACGGGGCACCATCTCCGGTGGCAGCACCCGCTCCAGGGCTTCCACCAGGTCATTGTTCAGTTGAATCCGCTCCGACTCCGACATACCAATCCTGTTGCGCATAGTACAATGTCGACCCGGTCGACAGCCAAGCAATGTACAGGACACACATTAGGATGGGATAAGAGCGCGATCCGGCATGGGTGGAAGGGGGTTACGTGGTCCTTGGATCCCGTTTCGCTGTAACCACCGGGAAGATATACGCGACGGTACTGCCATACCGTGGCGATCCCCACATGATGGAACGACTATCCGGTCGCCCCACGATCGGGGCACTGTGAAGCAGCGCGTGTGGAATAATACCGGACAATTTTATCCGTTATATCGTTCGTTCTTCGTAAGTTCGGACGTCAATCACGGCATGGTGTATACTGATGCATAGCGACGACGACAGGATCGTTCGGCTGTTTCTCGGATCGGCATTGTTCTGGCTGGTCATCGGAACGACGGTAGGTGAGTATCTGGGAATGAAGTTCATCGCTCCAGACATGGACGCGATTCCCTGGCTGAGTTTCGGACGCCTTCGTCCGGTCCACACCAATGCGGTGTTCTGGGGATGGGCTTCGCTTGGCATGATGGGCCTGGGCCACTACGTGCTGCCGCGGGTGAGCGGCGTTCGACTGCAGGGTAAGGGTCTTCTGAAGGCCGCGTTGATCCTGATCAACATCGCCGTGCTTTCGGGAAGTATCGCCCTGATGTCCGGTATCAACAACGGTGGCGGTGAGTACCGCGAATACGTCTGGCCCATCGCCATCCTCTTCGCCGCAGGCGTAGCACTGAGCTTCGTGTCGTCGTGGATGACGGTGGCGAGACGGACGATCGGTACGATCCACATCTCCTCGTGGTATATCGTCTCGGCCCACATCTTCGTTCTCGTCATCTCCATCGTGGCCTACCTGCCCTACGGACAGAACGGCATCGGCGAAACGATCATCCAGGGCTACTACATGCACCAGGGTGTGGGTATGTGGTTCATGATGTGCACGCTGGGCCTGTTCTACTACTTCATACCGGACGAACTCGAAACGCACATCTTCTCCCATCGTCTGGGCATGGTGGCGTTCTGGTCGCAGATCCTGTTCTACACCGTCATCGGCACGCATCACTTCGTCTTCAGTTCGATACCCTGGTGGTTGCAGATCACGGCAATTCTCGGAAGTGTCGGTATGGTACTCCCGGTCGTCGCAGGTACGGTGAACTTCGCGAGCTGCTTCAGGGGGCATGGACGTCATGCGATACGGTCGGTAACGCTTCCGTTCTTCATGATCGCCGTCTTCTTCTATATCACGGGATCGCTCCAGGGTACGGCGGAAGCCTTCCAGACGACGAACCTCCTCTGGCACTTCACCGACTTCTCCGTCGCACACTCGCACATGACGATGTACGGCATCATCACCTTCGCCCTGTTCGGTGGCATCTACGTCGTACTGCGCAGGACGTCCGCCACACCGCTGCCCGTATCGGCCATACGTCTGCAGTTCACCCTCGCCATCGTCGGTCTTCTGCTCTACACCGTCCCGTTGATGATCGGCGGAACGCTACGGGGACAGTCATGGATCGACGGAAAGCCGTTCATCGACAGCGTGGTGCTCATGGCGGATTACTGGCTCTGGCGGGCCATCGGCGGTACGCTCATGTGGACGTCACACCTGGTCGCCATCGTCAATTTCATCAGGATGCGATGACATGGAAACCTTCGAGCATAATCATCGCCTGCTGTTCGGCTCGGTCGCCGTCATGTTCATCGTGCTGACGATCGGTGTGGCCATCCTTCCGGCACTCGAGAACGAACGGACCTCGTCCATGCTTCCCGCGGCACGACCCATGACGGAGCGTGAGCGTGCAGGAGAACGCGTCTACATTTCCGAGGGGTGCGTTGCATGCCATACGCAGCAGGTGCGTTCCGTGGAGATGGACAAGGTGTGGGGAGAACGCCCAGGCATTCCTTCGGACTATGCCCAGGCCGTACGCCAGGACGCATGGACGAATGCGGCGACATTGATGGGAACACAGCGTACCGGACCCGACCTCACGTCGATCGGCAAGCGGCAGCCGAGTATCGAATGGCATCTCCTGCATCTCTACGCTCCGAGAGCGACGGTGCCTTCGAGTATCATGCCGGGATATCCATGGCTGTTCGAACGCAAGGCGAAGGCCGGGGCATCGGATGTCGTCGTGGCGATTCCAGGGCACAGACCGGCCGATGGAGTCGTCGTGGCCCGAAAGGAAGCGCTCGATCTCGTGGCCTATCTGCAGTCACGAAGACAGGACGATCTTCCGACGGGGATGGCATCTCCGGTCTATCGCATGAGTGACGGTCGAACGGCATCTCCTGCGAAGCAGGAAGTCCGTGAAGACGGCGCGGCACTCTATACCACGTACTGCGGGAGCTGCCATCAGCCGGATGGCAAGGGGCTGGAAGGAGCATTCCCGCCGCTGGCAGGAAGTCCGGTCGTGACGGGCAACGACGTCGACCTGTTCGTGTCCATCATCATGGATGGATACGACCGTCGGCCAGAATATGCCGTCATGCCCGCCGTCGGGGAGATGAATGCCTTGAAGATCGAACAGATCGTCGCCATCATGAACCATGAGCGATCGAGCTGGGGAAACAGGGCCGCGAAGGTCGACGTCGACCAGGTACGTGCAGCACTGAAGAAACGTAGCCGGCCGCAGCCATGACGGATTCCATGACGATAGCGTCGGAACGTTCCTGGTATGCATCGGTCGCGCCGTCGATATACCTGCGATACGCGATCGTGATGACGGCGTGTCTGCTGTCGACGGTCGTACCCGTGCAGGCCTGCCCGACGTGCACGACCAGGAACGATGGCGTGATGCAGTCACTGACGCACGGATCCGACCCGACGTCCGTCATCGATATCCTGCTCGTCATCGTCATGCTCTGTTGCGTCCTGTGGTCGGCGATAGCCACCGTAGGTGCGATCTCCGGAGAGAAGAAACGAAGGAAACAGGTACAACAAGGACACCCACATGAAGCCGAATGACGAGACCCGCATGGATCATCATGATGAGGCGGCACATCCCGGTTGCGGCTGCCATACCCACAGGCGTATCGAAAGTCGCGACGACGTCCGGCTTCTCGTCCATACCTTCTATGATCGTGTGCGTGCCGACGATATTCTCGCACCGGTGTTCGCACTGCGTATCAAGGGTTCGTGGGACGAGCACCTGGAACGCATGACGTCGTTCTGGAGCAATCTCCTGCTCAACGAACCGGGCTTCAAAGGCAATCCGCTGCAGCGGCATATGGGTCTTCCCCTCAACCACGATCTGTTCGAGCGATGGCTGAAGCTGTGGGAAGATACCGTCACCGGTCTGTTCACCGGCGACATCGCGCACGAGGCAATCACGAAGGCTCGTAATATTGCCGACGTCTTCATGATGCGGCTTCTCCCGCCCGTCGATCCACGGTCACTCATCATCTTCCCGAATGCTCACTGAAGCCTGTCGCAATGCCGTACGCGCCGTCGTATTCCTGGCCTCGCAGGACGATCCGTCGTCGCGTCATACCGTCCGCGAGATCGCCGCATCCATCGGTGGCCCCGAAGCCTTCGTCGCGAAGGTCCTGCAGACCATGAGCAGGGAAGGCCTCATCTCGGCATCGAAAGGTCCGAACGGAGGGATGTATCTCACGGCGCGTCAGTGCGCACGTCCGGTACTGGATATCGTGAAATGCATCGATGGCCTCGATGTCTTCCGCGAATGCGGCCTCGGATTGCAGAAGTGTAGTGCGCAGCGTCCATGCCCAATGCACGATGCATACGCCGCCCTGCGCGATGCGTTGCTACTGTCCTACAAGACCACGACGATCAAGGATCTCGCCGACAGCGTCCGCAAGGGAGATGCAGTACTGCACCGGTAACTGCCCATGTTCGGCATGATGTCTCGACTCATGGTGCATCGACGACCGACGGGATCCCTTCACCCTGATATCCTTCCGATCAGGAGACCCGGATGGTCGATGTCATCGATGTACAGGGGAGGATACTGACGACACCCAGTGCTACGACCGGGGGGGGGGCATCGACGTGTGTGGGCTTCGGTCCGGATGCCTGCGTCGTCGTGGCGCGATGGGGCTCCACGTGTTTCCGGCAGGTCTTCGTGAAGCGATGAGTCCGATCCACCGGGGGTATCGCCCCGGGCGCGACGGTATACTCTTAGATCTTTCTAAGACTTCGGTAGTCCGTACTTGAAGTATCTTGCATGCAACTCCGGTGAACAATCTGCGTATTCCGTGCGCTGTCCGGGCCTGAGGGGCCCGGATCACACAGCGATCAGCGACCAGTGCATCAGTATTTCGGGCATGGCCAGAGCCGGTCCGCCGTTATTCGACAACTCCGTATGCCCGACCACATCATCCATATCAATACCTCCTGTTCGTGGGGTGGTCTGGAGCAGTATACGGCACAGTATATTCGCGAACTTCAACGGCGCGGCGTGGAGAATACGGCCGTCGTCAGTGCGGGCACGAGGCTGGAAACGGATCTGCGCGATGCGGGCATCGATGTGGTGCGGGCACACCGGAACCGGCATGTCAGCCCTGTCGACATCCGTACCGTACGTCGATATCTGAAGCGGCATCGCGACGCCATCGTCCATTCGCATACGCGCATCGATGTCTGGACGGGATCCCTGGCGACGGTCGGCATGGACGCTCGGCACGTGAATACCCTGTACATGATCGCCGTGGACAAGCACGATCCGTTGCATCGCTTCATCTATGGCCATGTCGATGCCATCGTCAGTACGTCGTCGGTGAACAACGATGCGATACGACGGGGCTTCCCGATTCCTGCCGAGCGGATACGGCTGATACGCTACATGCGCGATCCCGGGACGTTCAGCAGGGATGAAGACGCCCGTCGTCAGCTCCGGCAATCCTGGGGAGTGCCGGACGACGTCATCGTCGTCGGTCTCGCCTGCAGGATCGATCCACAGAAGGGTGTGCGCGAATTCGTCGAGGCACTGTCGTCGCTTCCCGTGGACGTACTGGAGCGTGTCCTGTTCGTCGTCGTCGGTGAGCCAACCGTGGAGCGTATCGACGACGAGGGCCGCCCCGTACACGAGGCCGCATCCGCGGAGCTCTATGGCTGGTTGAGGGACCAGACGCAAGGGAGCTACGGCCGCTACCTGCGCGTCATGCCCTTCCAGAAGAATCTCGCCGGCGTTCTGTCGGCATTCGACGTCTTCGTTCTCGCATCGTATGGTGAAATGTACGCGCTCTCCGTCGTCGAGGCCATGATGTGCGGTCTGCCCGTCATCGGTACGGATGGGGGAGGGACGCCGGAACAACTGGCCGACGGACGAGGCCTCGCCATCGTATCGAGATCGCCCCGGGCCATCGCCGATGCGGTGACGAACTATGTCCGTAATCCCGAACTACGACAGGAACACGCACGGCGAGGACGTGCATGGGCCATCGCCGAACATGCACCCGATGCCGTCATGGAACGCTGGCTGTCCCTCTATCATTCATTGCTCTGAGTATCCGAACATGCTACCCTTGACCGATCCCTACGTGTCGCCTGCAGCCTGGGATCTTCTACGTGATTGTATGGATCGTCGCGCCTTCGCAGGTGATGGCGTGCTCTGCGGGCAGGCAGAGGAAGAACTCAGGAACATGACGGGAGCGTCCGACGTCCTGCTCACCACCTCATGCACGCATGCCCTTGAACTGGCCACGTCCATGATCGAAGGGAAGGAAGGCGACGAGATCATCCTGCCGTCCTTCACCTTCACGTCCACCGCAACCGCCATCGTCCAGGCCGGCTTCGTTCCCATCTTCGCGGACGTGGATCCGTCGACGATGAACATCGATCCGGATGACGTGAGGCGTTGCATCACGTCACGTACCCGTGCCGTCATCGCCGTTCACTATGCAGGCGTCGCCTGCGACATGGACGCGCTGGACGCCATCGTTTCGGACTGTGGCGCTGTCCTGATCGAGGATGCGGCACACAGCCTCGGTGGCTCGTGGAATGGACGCGCCCTCGGTACCATCGGCGGTATGGGCGCCTACAGCTTCCATGCTTCCAAGAACTTCGCCTGCGGCGAAGGAGGAGCGTTCACGACGGCCGATGCATCCATCGTGGAACGCGCCGAGATCTACCGTGAAAAGGGAACGAACCGCAAGCAGTTCTTCCGTGGCACTGTCGACAAGTATACATGGGTAGGACGCGGTTCGAGCTATGTCATGGCCGATCCGCTGGCCGCACTCCTGCTCTCGTCGTTGCGCGATCGCGATATCATCCAGCGGCACAGGCAGAGACTCGTATCGCGCTATCGCGAACTGCTCGGCGATGGAGAGATGTCCGACGTCGTCACGTTGCCGACGATACCCGACTATGCCGCACCGGCATGGCACCTCATGCACGTCATCCTCGCAAGCGAGGAGCTCCGCGATTCGCTCATGAATCATCTGCGCAGCAATGACGTCGGTGCCGCCTTCCATTACATTCCGCTGCATACGTCGCCGATGGGACGCAGCATCGCGGCATCGCCACGGCACCTTCCTGCAACGGACGAGTATGCCGGCCGCCTGCTTCGCCTTCCCTTGCATACGCACATGACGGTGGCGGATGTGGAGCGTATCGTCGATCTTATCGGTACATGGCGGATGTCGGTCGCCGGCGGCTCACCTGTCGTGCAGGGCGCATGGTAGACGGTTACCGGCTTCGCGACGAACCATAGATATTGTCCATTCATACGATATCCCTCATGACTCCTTCGTTCGTCACCATCGAATCGTTCAAGGTCACAGGACCGAACGTCCGCACCGACCTCGCGACGGAACTGAATCCCGATACCGGGCGACTCAAACCCATGTGGACACGTTTCCTCGAAGAGAACGTCATGGCGACGATTCCGAACCAGGTGGACGGCTCCACGGTCTACGGCGTCTATTCCGACTATCAATCCGATCAGAACGGTCCGTACACGGCTACCGCCGGACTGCGGGTCAGCGCAGACGTCGGGAACGTTCCCGATCTCCACACCGTCGTCGTGAACGGTGGTGACTATCTCGTCTTCGAAGCCGAAGGACCGATACCCGATGTCGTCGGCAAGGTGTGGAGAGAGATATGGGCCTACTTCGAGAGCGGCGCCGATTACAGGCGCAGGTACTCGACGGACTTCGAACGCTATGCGAATACGGATTCCGTTGCGGTCTACATCTCCGTGGAACGCTGACCGGCATCCTTTCGGGCCGTTCCACGTCCAACGATTATGACAGGAATGCAGGTTGGATCGGAGGTCGCCATGCGCTGGAGAATGCTCGAGGCGGTAGCCGCCATGATCGTCATGTCCACGACGGTCATGACGGCACAGGAGAATCATGATCATCACGATCATGGCGATATGACGATGGGAACCGCCGATGCCATGAAGATGGACCATACATCCATGATGTCGCACGGATTTTCCAGATCGCTGCCGATGAATCGCAACGGGTCGGGAACCTCATGGATGCCCGACGCTTCGCCCATGTTCGGCTACATGGGCCATGCAGGCTCGTGGATGATCATGGCGCATGGTAACATCTTCGGCAGGTATACCGCACAGGACGTGACGCGCACGACGTCACGCGGAGCCTCGTTGTTCGATGCACCCAACTGGGCGATGGTCATGGCACAGACTCCGGTAGGAAGCCGCGGCCTGTTCCGCACGAGCATCATGGCTTCGCTCGACAGGCTGGTGATGCCCGGCGACGGTTATCCGCTGCTCTTCCAGTCCGGTGAGTCCTGGGAAGGACGTCCTCTCGTGGACAGGCAGCATCCGCACGACGTGCTGGCCGAGCTCTCCGTCGCCTATACCCATATGTTCTCGCCCGACGTCGACGCTACGGTCTATCTCGCCTATCCCGGTGAACCGGCCATCGGTCCTACGGCCTTCATGCACCGTATATCGAGCATGTTCACGGCCGACGCACCGCTCGGACATCATTGGCAGGATGCGACGCACATCACCTACGGTGTGGCGACGGCAGGCCTGCGTACCGGCCCGGTGAAGTTCGAAGGATCGGTATTCACCGGTCGTGAGCCGGACGAGGATCGCTGGGTTCCGGACAAGCCGCGGTTCGACTCGTGGTCTGCACGGCTGTCGTGGAATCCCACGTCGACCCTGGCCTTGCAGGTGTCTCATGGTCTCATCATGCACCCCGAAGTGCTCAAGCCCGAGGTCAACGTGCGTCGCACCACGGCATCGGTCATGCATACCACACGACTCGCATCGTCGACATGGATCGCATCGACGCTCGCATGGGGATATAACGACATCGACGAACACCATCGCGAACATTCGCTGCTGCTCGAGAGCGCACTGCTGACGTCGGGCACGGCCATTTCCTTCAGAGGGGAAGTCGTCCAGAAAGGCGCCGACGAACTGGTACTGCCGGAGAGCATGTTCGGACACGATGCACGTTTCGACATCGGCAGTATCTCGCTATCCGTTTCGCGTTCACTCGTCACGATCGGTGAAACCGCTCTCTGGGCGGGCCTGCAAGGTGCGGTGGGAGTAGTGCCCGGGAATCTCGACCCCATCTATGGCCGAACGCCGCTCTCCCTGCAAGCCTTCATCCGTATCAGTCCCGACATGATGTCCGAAGGTGCGGACTGACGAAGCCTGCCGTCGCTTGTGACAGTCTATGCCTTCGACGTGCGCGTGGACTTTCTCCGCATCGTCGTCGTTCTCGGCGTCGTGCTTCCCGATGGTGTTCGACGCGGTACCTTCAGTCCTGCATCCCTCGCTACTTCGAGGGCGATCGCGATCGCCTGTTTCTTGTCGGTGACCTTATGTCCCGACCCGCTCTTCAGATCGCCTTCCCCGAACTCGCGCATCACCTTGGCGATCTTCTTCCGCGCGGCTTTCGATGTCGTTGCCATGGTCGTACTCCGGTGATTGATCGACAGCAGCCATGGAAATCATATCGTTGCTCCGATGATAATGTTCCGTTCCATCTGGAGACAGATATGATCACACCTGGACTGGCATTGCAGACGGCAGCGCAGACCTTCGTGCTTCTCTGGTTCGTCCTGCTCGGACTGAAGGCCATCGGCCGCCGCGTATTCGGCGAGCTCGGTCCGCAGGACATCATCCTCATCGTCCTGCTCGCGGAGTCGATGGATATCGGCTTGACTCCACAGGGCGCGGGCTTCATGGGAAGCATCATCAGTGGAATCGTACTCATGGGGACGATGGCCCTCGTGGAACGCATACGTCCATTACGCGACTGGCTCGATGGATCGCCCGTCATGATCGCAAGGGACGGACGGATCATCGAAGCGGTGATGAGGAAGGGTCATATCTCCATGTCCGACCTCGAGAAGGTGGCGCGGGAATACGGATTCGCCCACATCGACGTCATGATGCTGGAAGGTGACGGCAGCATAACCGGTGTACTGAAACCGGGTTACGTCGCGACGAGGAATTCGAAGAAGCCGTTCCGTCCCGGGGCCGGATGATTCCGGGGAACAATTGTCCGGCGGTCACGTCCACCACCGGTAACGGTATGTCGTTCTCCCACACTTTCCCGGAGTAGTACCATGACGTCACTCAATAACCTGCAGGACTTGTATGTCCAGCAAATCAAGGACCTGTACAGCGCCGAACGGCAACTGATGCAGGCTCTTCCGAAGATGGCCAAGGCAGCTCACGCGCCCGAACTCAAGGAAGCCATCACGTCGCACCTCGCCCAGACCGAAGGTCATGCGGACAGACTGCAGACCATCCTGAACGGACTCGACATCAAGATGGGAAGCCATACGTGCAAAGCGATGGCAGGCATCATCGACGAAGGGAACGAGATACTGAAGATGAAGGGCGATCCCGACGTCCTCGATGCAGGCATCATCGCTGCCGCACAACGCGCGGAGCACTACGAGATCGCAGGATACGGATGCGTGCGTACGTATGCGCGTACGCTCGGTCTGACGGAAGACGAGAAACTCCTGCAGAAGACGCTGGACGAGGAAGGTGCCACGGACAAGCGATTGACGAAGCTTGCCGAAGGGGCCATCAACAATCGTGCGAGAGCCGATCACATGCCGGCCGAACATGTGGAATGACCATGCTATCTTGACGCATGGCAACACCGACCGGCAGTCATCGCTTCACCGCGCCCATCCTCCGTCAGGACTACGGGATGAAGCAGCACTATGCGCCGATACCCACCGACCTGGCGAATGACTATCTCGCACACGGCATCCGTCGCATCGTCGTGACGATGAACGGACGCGACGTACGCCGTGCCATACAGTCGAGCAAGGACGGCGACAGGTTCATTCTTCTCGGTATTCCGCTGTTGCGCGAGATACGTGCCGGCTTCGGAGATATGGTGGAGATCATCATGCGACCGGATCCCGAACCGGATCTCGTGGATCTCGGCGAAGAGTTCACGGCGGTTCTGGAACTCGACGACGAAGCGGCGGAACGGTTCTACGCCATGACTCCCGGACGACAGCGCTCGCTGGCATTGTACGTCACGAGTGCGAAGCGGACGGAGACGCGTATCGCCCGCGCACTCGAGCTCGCCGAAAAGATCAGGACGCGGACGCTCTACGGTGACAGGAAGAAGGAAGGATAGCCTCCCTGCCCGATCGTGCATGAAATGGAACACCCGCATCGGCATGTGTCGATGCGGGTGTTCGTTTGATGGCCGTTCCTGGGAACGCTGTTGGTTACGCTCCCGATCAGGCCGTGATACTGTCGTTCGGAAGGACGATTTCCTCGTCGTCCACGTCGGCCAGGTCTTCAAGGATGAGCTTGGCCTGCTTGTTCGTGATCTCACGCTTCAGCATGTCGATGATGAGATAGACGGACGGTACGACGACGAGCGTCAGGAGCATGGAGCTCGTGAGTCCGCCGATCAGCACCCATGCCAGGCCGCTCTTCCATTCGGCGCCCGCGCCCGAGGCGAGGGCGATGGGCATCATACCGAAGACCATGGCCAGCGTCGTCATGAGGATCGGACGCAGACGCGTCCTGCCTGCGAGGATGAGGGCTTCGATGGTGTTGTGCCCTTCCGCCTTCTTGTGATTCGCGAAGTCCACGATCAGGATGGCGTTCTTCGCCACGAGGCCGATGAGCATGATCATGCCGAGCATCGAGAAGATGCTGAGGGGCTGCATCGACAGGGCCAGGGCGAGCAATGCGCCCACGACGGCGACAGGAATGGAGAACAGCACGACGAAGGGATAGATGTAGGAATCGTAGAGAGCCACCATGATGAGGTAGACGAAGAGGATCGATGCGATGAGGGCGAAGCCGAGATTGGCGAAGGCTTCGTTCATGTTCTTCGCATTGCCCTCGAACGCAACCGTCGTTCCCGGCGGAATGTTCGATTCCTTCACCCACTGCGTCATCTGGCTGGTGATCGTACCGCTCGATACACCGAGTACCTGCGACGACACCGTTACCGACGGAATGCGGTTCTTGCGTTCGAGCTTGGACGGGCTCGTGCTCTGGCCGATGCTTGCGAACTGGCTCAACAGGATGCTTTCGCCACGGTTGTTGGTGAAACCCAGTCGGGAGAGATCGCTGACGCTCCGGCGGTTGAACGCGTCGTACATGATGTTGATGTCGTAGTCCTTGCCATCCTGCGTGAACTTCGTATCCGTGTTGCCGCTGAAGGCCGCCTGCATGTTCATGCCTACGACGTCCATCGAGAGCCCGAGCTCCGTCATCTTGTCCCGGTCCACGTTGACCGTGATTTCCGGATTGCCCGTTTCCACGGAGAGCTTCACTTCCGACGTGCCCTGGAGCGAGCGCAGCTTCTGCATCACGCTGTCCGCGATGCGGAAGTTGGTGGCGAGGGAATTGCCCGTCACGGAAATCTGGATCGGTGCCTGGTTGGCCGCACCCGTGATGCTGATGGCCGACGAACTCACCTTGACGTTCGGCAGGATCTCCTCCAGCTTCAGCTTCGTCATCTTCGCCACGATATTCGATGCATGGGAGCGTTTCTTGCGGTCCACGAGCTTGACGTTGATCTCGGACTTGTTCGTGGCCTCGTTGCTGCCGGATTGCCCCGTCGTGGTACCGACGCTGGAGAAGACGTGCGTGACGTCCGGATCCTTGAAGAGGAATTCTTCGGCACGCTGCGTCGCCTGGTTGGTCTGCTCGAGGGTGGCGTTCTGCGGAAGCTCCAGCGTGATGACGTATTCGCCCGTATCGCCCTGGCTCACGAATTCGCTGCCGATGAAGCCGTTGCCGATGAGGGCGAAGGAGGCGACGAGCAGTACGACAGTGATACCGAGGACGTACCGCTTGTGGCCGAGTGCCCACCGCAGGACACCGCTGTATGCGGCCGCCAGCTTGTCGATCATACGCTCGAAGCCGGAGACGAGGCGTCCCGTCAGCCGCTTCGGATCGAGGTGCTCGAGGCGCGCGATGCGCGACGCCAGCAATGGCGTGAGGGTGAACGAGACGAAGAGACTCATCAGCGTCGATACGACGATGACGATGGAGAACTGCAGCAGAAGGTTCGAGATGAGGCCTCCGACCATCGTGATCGGAAGGAAGACGACGACGTCGACGAGCGTGATGCCCACGGCCGTGAAGCCGATCTCGCTACGGCCGCGGATGGATGCCTTCACCCGCTCCTCACCATCCTCGAGATGTCGGTAGATGTTCTCCAGTACGACGATCGAGTCGTCGACGAGGATGCCCACGACGAGCGAGATGGCCAGCAGCGTCATGAGGTTGAGCGAGAAGCCGAGCATGTACATCACGGCGAAGACGGAGATCAGTGATGCCGGAATGGCGATCATGACGATGAGGGCATTCCGCAGACTGTGCAGGAACAGTAGCATGCACAAGGCCACGATGATCACGGCGAGGGCGAGGTCGAAGAGGACGGCATTGGCCGCCGCCAGGGTGAAGTCCGACGTATCCGATGCGATGTCGAACTTCAGTCCCTTGTCCTTGTAGATCTCTTCGATGTTCTTGAGTTCCTTCTTGATGAGCTTGCTCAGCTCGACGGCGTTGGCGTCGTTCTGCTTCTGGATCAGCAGGCCGACGGAGTTCACGCCGTCGATACGGCTGAAGGTCTTGATATCCTTCACACCGTCTTCGACGGTGGCCACTTCCGACACACGGATGGGCGAGCCCGTGGCCTTGTCGTTCGCCACGATCACGTTCCGGATGTCGTCGAGCGTGAGATACTTGCCACGCAGGCGGATCAGCGACTGCGATTCGTCGCTCTTGACCTTGCCGGTAGGGAATTCGAGGTTGGCCTTCTGGACGGCCTGGACGATCTGCATGAGGGAGATGCCCATGGCTTCGCACTGCTGGCGATTCACCTGGATCTTGATCTCTCGCTCCTCACCGCCGATGATCGTGACCTGGGCCGCACCCTTGAGCTTCGCAAGTGCCGGTGTGATCTCGTCCTTCACGATCGTGAACAGTGCACTCGACGGCATGCGGGCCGTGACGCCGAGTCGCATGATCGGCGCTTCGTCGAAGGAGAACTTTCCGAGAGCGGGAGATTCGGCATCGTCGGGCAGCTTGGACGCGATGGCGTTGATCTTGCGCTGTGCGTCCTGGATGGCGATGTCGGCATTGGCGTTCGGCTTGAGCATGAGGACGACGGACGATACGCTTTCCATGGATGTGGAGCGGATCTCGTCGAGATTCTCGAGGTTGGAGAGAGCGTCCTCGATACGCTTCGTGACGGAGTTCTCGACTTCCGACGGCGAAGCACCGGGATAGAGCGTGGTAACGCTTACGACCGGGATGGAGAACTTGGGCATGAGCTCGTAATTGAGCTTCGTGAAGCTCAGGAGCCCGAGAAAACCGAGAACGGAGAAGATCACCACAATGAGCGAAGGCCGCTTTATCGCGATTTCCGTGATGGACATGGTGTTGACTCTTGTGGTGTTGATTACTTGATGATCTGGATCTGCGATCCGTTCGCGAGGTTGAGCTGTCCGGATTCCACGACCTGCTGCGTCGGGTCGACGCCCGAGACGACTTCCACGAGATCGTTCTGCATCGTGCCGATGGAGATGGACTTGAGAACTGCCTTGCCGTTCTCGACGATGTAGACATGCGGGTCCTGCACGCTGCCTACGAGGCACTTGCCCGGAATGACCATAGCTGTCCTGTTGCCGCCGAACTCGAAGAAGGCATTGCCCGTCATACCCGAGAGCAAGGGCGTCTTCGCATTGTTCTGCAGGGTGATCTCCACGTCGTACTTGCGCGCACCGTCGGCGATCGTACCGATGGACGTCACCGTGCCCGTGAAGGAGCTGTTCGTATACATGTCCGGAACGATGCGGACCTTCTGCCCCTTGCTCACGCTTACCACTTCGTGAGGCTGGAGCTTGACGATCATCTTCAGCGAGCTCAGGTCGGCGATCCTGGCGACGAGGTTACCCACCGTGACGAAGCTGCCGACTTCGAGAGACATGTTGTTGACGGTGCCGGAGACGGTCGATACGATGGACGTGGCCTTCAACTGTCGCTTGAGCGTGGCCACGCGCGTTTCCGCATTCACCACCGCCAGGCGCGCGTTGTTCACTTCCTGTTTGTTGACGGCATTACGCTTCAGCATTTCCGTATAGTTCTCCAGGTCCATCTGTGCCTGGGCGAGTGTCGCCCTGGCCTGCGTCAGATCGATGTTGATCTGTTCGTTGTCGAGCTGGACGACGGTCTGCCCCTTCTGCACGACGTCGCCGTTGCGCAGTGCGATCGACGTCACGCGTCCTGCCGCTTCCGTCACGAGGTCGAGATGGTGAATGGGAGTGAAACGTCCGTTGATCTCGATGTTCCTTGACAACGTTTCGTTCCGGGGAGAAACGACGGTCACGGGAAATACCGTGCTTTTCTTGTTGGCGATGGCAGCGTTGGCCGCCATCACGTTCTTGTTGGACGAGAGCTTCCACGCGGCGGCGGCGCTCAGGATCACGATGATCACGGCAGGCCAGATGAGGCGTTTCAGTTTCATGGTGTCGGTGTAATGATGTTAGTGATGTATCGATTTGATGTTGCCCGACGAGCGCAACAGGTCGAGTTCGGCGACGCGGACTTCGAGAACGGACTTGACGTAGTTCACCTGTGCTTCCCGCAATGCCGTTTCGGCGTTGAAGAGTTCCGTCAGCGACACGATGCCGCCCTGGAACTGCGATTGCGTCGTTCGATAGACTTCGTCGGCCAGTTCCATGTTGTTGCGTTGCGTCGTCACTCCGGCCAGGTTGATCTCCATCTTGTTCCGTGCGTTGATGCTTTGCATCTTCAGTTGCTGCTCGAGATTCACCTTGTCGAGCTCGAGCTGCATGACGTCCACCCTGGCCTGCTGGGAACGTGCCATCTTGTTCAGCCCGTCGAAGAGGGGAACGTTGAGGGTGAGGCCGACGACGGACGTCGGAAACCAGTTCGTGCCGCTGGCGAAGATGTTGGCGTTGTTCTGCTGTGCCTGATAGTTCATGCGCAGCGACATCGACAACGTGGGGAGATAGCCGGCGTTGATCTGGTCGACGCTCAGCGACGTCAGTTCGATCTTCATCTGCAGCAGCTTCAGATCCGTGATGTTCGCGTATCCGTCGGAGTTGACGGACTGTACGGCGATATCGGCATCGCCCATGACCTTCGGGAGAGCGATGGCGGAATCGAGCGGCATGCCCATGTGGAACTTGAGCAGCACCAGTTGCTGCGACTGGGCGAGGTCGAGGTTCTGCAGTTCCGTCTTCAGATTGGTCCGGTTGACCGCAAGACGGTCGTAATCCGTTTTCTTCGCGAAGCCTCGTTCCAGGCGCGCCTGCGTGATACCCAGAAGCGTATCGACCTTGGTGAGGTTGGCGATGATCAGATCGCGCTGGATGGCCGTTATCTGCGCGCCGTAGTAGGCCGAGGCGATGTTGTAGATCAGTTGCTCCTCGGCGTTCTCGACGCTGAGATTCGAGAGGTCCCGCGACGCCTTCGCCGCCTTGATGCCGGTGAGGATGGACTGGTTGTAGATGACCTGCTGGACGTCGATTCCGCCCGTCACATTATAGGTGGTACCGAACTGGACGGCGATGTTCTGTCCGGGCTGACCGAAGATCGCGCCCGGAATGATCTGCGTCGGCAGCTTCAGGTTGTCGTTGAAGGTACCGGTGGCATTGATCTGGGGAAGGTAGCCGGAGATGCCCTCCATGACCTTCATCTCCGTCTTCGAGATGTCCAGTCTCGACCGCTGGAGACCGACGTTATGCTCCTTGCCGTAGTCGATGCATGCTTTGAGCGACATCTCCTGCTGCGCGGAAGCCGCGATGCCTAACGCCGGCAGCAGGCCGAGTATGGCGATGGTAGTCCTTAGCCAGGTTTTCATGGATTATTACTTGATCTCGAATTAAACAGAATGTTCGGGATTAACCGAACCAATTGGACAAAAGATTCAGCGTTGACGTTTCTTGTTCCCGTTTACTGTTTCCGGGCCTGCCAACGCTTGAAGAGAACCGGGAGTTCCTGGCGGATGAAGTCGAGGAAGCCGATCAGGCTCTCGAGCTTTTCGTTGAATTCGGCCGTGGATGCCGGGCGCTGGTCGATGATCTCACGCAGGATGGTGCTGAGCTGCAGCATCTGGTCCAGACGTTCGTTCACCTGTTCTTCCGAGTTGGCGACCTTGACCCGGAAGTAGCGCTTGCGCTCGCCGTGACGGGTGAAGTATTCGATCCTGTCCATCGTCAGCAACAGACTGATGGCCGTGCTCGCCGAGCTCTTGCTGATGTTCAGGGTCTCGTGGATGGATTCGAAGGAGAGTTCGTAGTCATCCGACACCAGGAGCAGCGCGACGATCCGGGCCGCCGCGGGCGGGAGCCCGAGCTCTTCATGAGCGACACCCAGACGCTCGATCAGGTTCTTCTGCTTTTCTGTCAGGTTCACTACTGCCATTCCGTACCCCACATGATTGAAGTGCGAATATAAGAAGTTCTTTTAGTTCGGCAAAAGACGAACTAATGGGGTGGCTATTGCCCTGCGCGAATTCCTCGCGTGGTATGGAAGTCGCCGATCATCGCGGGATCTCCGTCGGGCCCCGACGGAGATCCCGCACGTCGTTCGATCAGAATGATGTATTGATCGATACCGACATCGTACGCCCGTCGGCAGGAAGGATACCAGGTCCGGGATAGGCCGTGGCCCTCGACGTGAAATACCGCTCGTCGAGCAGGTTGTTGACGCTAGCCGAAATCTTCACGTTGCCGCTGAGCCGATACGTCGCCGTCAGGTCCACTACCGTATAGGCAGGAATCTTCCCAACGGTGCCATCGGCTTTCCATTCCGTATTCGCAGCGTCGGCATAGGTAGAGCTTACGTAGCTGATGGACGGCGCGACAGTGAGATCGGACAGCAGAAGACACGATAGTCCACCACGCACGATGACGTTCGGAGCGTTCTCCACGGAGTGACCGTTCGCCGGACCGGACACGTAGGCCGCCTTCATCACGGTGCCGTTCGCGAAAACCGTCAGCGCCGCGCTACCGTCCTTCGACGTCCATGCCCGTGCATCGAGAGCTAGTTCGAGTCCGTAATGGTCGCTTCTTCCAACGTTCGTGCGATAACCGTTCGGATAGAGCACGTCGTTCGGTCGGATGATGCCGATACGATCGTCGTAGCGAAGGAAGAAGAGCGAAGCGTTCACGTGAAGGATACTGCCGATCGTGCCGTGAGCTCCCAATTCCGATGTCCAGCCGACGGACGGCCGCATCGCGCTGTCGGTAGGAATGCCGTCGTACGGGAAGAGTTGCGCATAGAACGCAGGACGGTAGGCCTGGGCGATATTGCCGTACAAGGTGAAGGGGCCGACGTTTCGCAGTTCGACCATGGCGCTGAAGAGAGGGAAGGTGCGGTTGTTGGTCGCATCGAGCTGCGTGAATGGAGCGCTGGGAAGGAAGGGCGTCGCGGATGTCGCGCCGAATTCCTTCGTATACGAACCCGATCCGGTGTTCCTCAGGAATTCGAGCCTGGCACCTACGCCGATGCTCATGTCGGGAACGACGATCAGCTCCGTTTCCGCGAAGCCAGCGATGTTCAGTGCGCGCAGATCGAGGTCCAGCGTCTTCTGCGCGGTGAACGTCGTCGTATAATCCGAACCATCTTCGCCCCTGCCCTGCGAGCGCTGCGTCGTCGTATAGGCACTCCGGATTCCGGTCGTGATCCTGAACGGGCGATCGAGCAGCGAGGTGCGTATGAGAAGACGCGACTCGAGAATGGTATTGAAGAAGTGATCGAGATTGACGCGACGAGCATTGCTTCCCGAATCGGCGACGGCCGTGGATGCGACGAGCGTGATGCTGTTGCGATCGCCGATGAGACCCGATACATGCGTGTGCCATTCGACGTCGTCCGATATCCGCATATCCATCCTGATCGCAGGCATGATGCGTGGTGCGGCGAACCAGTCCCGCGGTCTGAATGCGGATCGGGGATCCGCGGCATACTGTGCTTCCGTCAAGCCATTCGGCATGTGTTCCACGAACGAGGCCCCGCTCAGTTCGGCTCTGATACGAAGAGCGTCGGAAACCTGCCATCCGAGCATGACATGTCCCGACAACGCATCGTAGCCGCTCATCGGTCGCCAGCCGTCCGACCTGCGGAACGAGACATAGGCGCGGTACGACAGGTCATCGATCGTACCATCGGCTCCGGCATACAGGGCTGCCAGACCATACGTTCCACCCGTCACGTTGGCATCGAGATGGAATGGCCGCTGCGAAGGTTCGCGCAGGACGTAGTTCAACGTCCCACCGAACTGAGGCCCGAAGGTGATGCCTCCACCACCTCGAACGAGCTGTATACGCTCCAGCGCCTCGCCCGGTGGCGCGAAGTGCGCTTCCGGATATCCATATGGGTCCGATGCGATATCGTAGCCGTTCATGCGTACGCCGAACTCCGACGAACGATGTGCGCTCAGCCCACGTGCCGCGACGTTCGTTTGCAGTCCGGTACCGCTGAACTCCCAGATGTTGATGCCCGCCACACCGTTGAACAACTGACGAGGATTGTTGATGGCCAGATTCGCCGCGACGGTCGTGACGTCGATCTCGTCCGTGCGACGTCCGTTGACGATCGACGCGGGCAGTCCCTTCGTCATGGGAGTGACGGTCGGCAATCGTTCGACTTCGACGGGAATTGCGGGAACGGTAACGACGCGGATGGAATCGCCGCTGGCTGCCAGACAGGGCATGCAGGAAAGAAGACTGCACAGAAAGAAAGAGGAGAGGTAGCGCATGATTGTGCGGAAGGACGATGGACGATAAAAGGGGAGGCTATATCGTCATGGCCGTCGTGCGGTCGTCGATGCCGATCGCATGGACACGATAGTGATCGGTATCGCTATGCCGATCTGCGCTCCCCGAATGAATAATAATATAGTCGTCATCGTGGCATATATGGAAGTGCCGAGAACATGCTGAATTAATTGAGCATGTCCGATAGTAAATATCGTCTCGGAAATAGTCACGCTATTCACTATCATGTGCACGTACACATCGATACCATTACGAGGATGATGATGATGCGAATGTCGACCGTATTCGCCATGCTGTTCGTCACGATATGTTCGTTGCATGCACAGATGACATGGAAGCCACTCATGCAGCCGCTCGCTGGAGGATCCGTCTCGGATCTCGATCTCGGATCCAACGGCATGATCTATGGACATATGGGACCTATCGTCCTGTTGTCGAGAGACCAGGGTGGGTTGTGGGAAGAGATCGCGAGGGTCATGGATGTCGACCCGGAGTCGTCGATCCGGATGGCGGTATTGAAGGGTGGCAGTGCGGCCGACAGACTCGTACTCTATCCGGTGAACGGTCATGGCGATATGTGGGTGAACATCCGTCCGTCGTCCGCCTTCACGAAGATGGCCCTGCCCGCGGCTCTGGAGGGAAACGGTCTTGCACTGTTCGGCTCGTCGAATGGCACCGTGTTCGCCTTCGTCATGACATCGAACGACAGCACGACCGTGTTCCGCAGCGATGATCGCGGAGAGACATGGACGTCCGAGATCACGTTGTCCGGCACCTATTTCAATGGCACGACGGAAGGGCCGGACGGCAGTCTCCTGTGCGGAGACAGTTGGAACAACCTTCTCTATCGGCGTACCGCCGACGGGCAGTGGGTCCAACTGGCGTTGCCCGATGAATCGAGGATCGACGCATGGGCGATGGGCGGAAGCGTCGTCGTCGCTCGTGCGGATACGGTGGTCTACAGATCCGTCGATGCCGGTACGACCTGGGAGAACATGAACAAGGGCTTCGATCATACCTTCAAGCAAGGCTTCGGCTTCTCGGAGAGCATGGCCGGCCTGCCGAACGGCGATATCGTCTACATTCGTTCGCTCGGGAACGAACAGTGCAGGATACAGTATCTCGAGCGCAATGCCACGGAATGGGCTACGATGATCGACTCCCTGCCGATGCATCTCAGGAGCGTGTTCGCCGTCTCGTCATCGCGGATCATGGCGGTAGATGAGTCCGGTCCGGTAGTCAGCGACGATCAGGGAGCCACATGGCGAGAGAGCGTCACCGGATTGCATGCCGTTCCCGTATGGAGATTCGCCATCGGTGGCGAGACCATCGTCGCCGCATCGGCGAATGGGGATATCTATCGTGGTAACGTCGCCAGTGGCGTGTGGGACCCCGTACGCGTAACGCCGTTGCCGCGATCGTCGGGAGACTTCCCGATCGGTGACGTCGTCGCACTCGGTAACGGTACCTTCCTCGCCGACTCCAGACGACAGGGTATCCTGCGTTCCACCGACGACGGAAAGACATGGACCCTGATCAGTGAATGCGAAGGGTATGAGGACGGGCTGGGTTCGGGTTCCAGGTTCGTCGTACGCGGCAACGTGATCTACACCACCCTGCGTCATGCCATCGCCGCATCGACGGACGCGGGAGCGACGTGGCGCACGCTGTATCGTAACGATACGGTCACCATGTGGTCCATGGCGGAACGCACGGCATCGGATCTCGTCATCACCGCCAATCAGGCTTTGTACGAGTATCATGCGGGTGGTGCTGCGGCATTCTACAAACTCTGGGATCTCGAATCAGCGGGTATGATTCTGAGCATGGGGTCGTGGGACACGTTCCGTATGGTCCTCATCGGTGGCGACGAGAATGAAGGTACGCTCCGTCTGACTCGGCCGACGAAGGGTTTCATGACGCCGGAAGTGTACGACATCAAGCTCGGGATGACGATGGACCTGCTTCTGTTCGACTACATGATGATTCCGAACGGGGACGTCTATCTCACGACAGCCGAAGCCATCTGGCGTCTGCAGGCCGACCAGAAATACGTCGAGCGTTTCCCGAATGAAGACTTCGTATGGGGCATGGCGCTCGGCTGGCACGATACCTATGGCCTCGTACGCTCGACGGTGCTCGGTGACATCGAGTATGCCGGTACGTCGGTGTCGGTCGATGAAGGTCGTGATCCGGTCGGTGTCACCTGTGGTATCCACCCCAATCCGGCATCGACGCGGATCACCGTCCGTATGGCGAAGATCTCTGGCCCGGCGACGGCCGACGTCATCGACATGATGGGTAACACCATCCATTCGGCTATGGTGGACATCGCCGATGGTCGCGCATCGCTGGATGTGACGGCGCTCCCATCCGGAACGTATCGTCTGCGTATCCGCAATCACGATGCGATCGTCGGCACACAGCTCTGCATCGTTCGATGAACGATTGACGATATGGACAACGAGACGGCCTCCGGCGGATGATTCCACCGGAGGCCGTCGTCATTTGCAGTATGCCGCGTCGAATGCGATCGGGGATCCCGTCACCTGTCGAGATGGCGATATCACAGAAGCACCGATATCCCACCCGTCAGTCGTGGGTTCGTGCGGAGTGCCCCACCACCGAGATCCTGGCCGACAGGTATCGATGTCGAAATGGTGATCATCACGGGGTCTATGACGATATCGACTCCTGCACCCAGGAACAGGACGTGTCCACCCGTCACATCGATGACATCGCCGGACGATGTGTTCATTGCTGCCGTTTCGTAGGTCGCCGAGACGCTGGGGATGAAGGTCATCGACCCCGTCGGAAAGAGATGGAAGACGGAGCCCGTGATGGCCGCCGACGTTCCGAAGCGATAGCCGTCGGGATTGGCGGTCGGAATCCGTACCACCGTCCCGAGCTGGAAGCCGAGCGTCGTCGTACGCAACGTCCCGATCATCGAGAGCATCGCGTCGACACTGCCCGTACCGAGCTGGAAGTTCGCATTGGCGACCTGATCCGTCGTGTCGCGGAAACGCCATGTACCTGTTGGAATGGAGACTCCCGCACCTGCGACGAGGCTGCTTCGCCACTCGTCCTCGGAGCTCGAGAGGACGTAGTTGAGTCCTGCCGTAACGTCTCCGAGACCCGACTCCGATACGGTCGTGCCGTACATCGTCATCCGTTGCATGTTGCTCGACCACGGCACCGTCGCCGTTATCTGCCAGTGTTCGGCCAGTGTCCAACGTGTCCAGAGCTCGGACCGGATGAACTGTTCCGTCGAACGGAAGCGTTCACCGTAGGTGAGATGGGATTCGAAGAACGAATATCGAAGACGAACGCCTATGGCACTTCTGTCGGTATACGGCGAAAGGCCTGCATATGGAGAACCCACGCCGCATCCGCAGACGTCGCAGGCAAGAGCCGGAGACGAGAGGATAAGCGCCACACCGATCATCGTCAGAACGTGTTTCATGGTTCACCGTGTCGGGGATCGTTCAGGAATGTTCTGTCGGTGAGGGTCTGAAGGAAGGCGACGAGGTCCATGACGTCGTCGTCGGTGAGAGGAATACCCGTGCGTCCTTCCCTGCGAAGGAGGGGGTCGAGATGCTCCATGTCCGTGACGTTGCGGACGTAATGCCGTACCGCCGCTTCGAGGGTCCGGTACCGGCCGTCGTGCATGTACGGTCCTGTCACCTCCACGTTGCGAAGACTCGGTACGCGGAAGGCATAGGCATCCTCGGGGCGTAGCGTGACCGTCGCGCGTCCGCGGTCGTCCAGCGAACTCGGATGCAGTCCGGTATTGCGGAATGATCCGTCCGTGGTGAGAGGTTCGGCATGACACGGTGCGCATTCGCGCGCGAAGATGTCATGGCCGCGCCCTTCGGTCGCGGTGAACGAACGTCGCCCACGAAGCACGTCGTCGTACGGGGATTCGGCGGAGACCAGTGTGAGCATGAAGGCGGAGAGAGCTTGCAGCACGCGTGTCGTCGTCACCGAGTCGTTACCGTAGGCACGGCGCATGCGATCCCTGTATGCAGGGATGCCACGAAGACGCTCGAGAATGTTCTCGAAGCGTTCGTCCATCTCCGCAGGATTGGCGATCGGCGCCAGGGGCTGTACGTCGAGGTCGTGTACGCCGCCATCCCAGAAGAACGTTCGCTGCCATGCGACGTTCTGGATGGTTTGTGAATTGCGCGTGCCGAGTCTGTCTTCGATGCCGTGGCTCACGTCATGACCGTGCTGTGTGAAGCCGCTCTGTTGCTGATGGCACGAGCCGCAACTGATGCTGCCATCACGCGACAGGCGTCCGTCGTAGAACAGGGCCCTGCCCAGTTCTACCTTCGCAGGTGTGACGGGATTCCGCCCGAAGTCGTAGACGGGCGCAGGGAAGTGGGCGGGGATACTCATCGGATCCACTACTTCCGCAGGAGCCGTTTCACCCGAACATCCGACAAGACAGCAGAGCAGCAGGATCGCCGGTACGATCATGCCGAAGGATGTCCGGTCAGTGTACATGATCCACCGAGAACATCGTCGCATAGTTGTCGGCGATCGTCGAGCTGAAGGGCGCCAGCATGACGGTCGGATTCGCAGCGATGGAAACGTTCGGTGTTGCGTCGAAGATGCGCATGATGTCGGCCAGCAGATGCATCGTCGTCTTCTTGTCCCGCTGGACCTTCATTCCCTCACCGGGAATGGAAAGCCTTACGGTGCGGATGTTGTTGATGGTCGGAGTAGGAGCGATGCCACCGAAGCCGCCGACGTGATAGCGGAACATCCGTTCGCCCGAGGGTGCTTCGGGAGCGGCGGGCGACGAACCTTCGAGCTTCATGAAGATGTAGCCGGAATTCCATACCCAGTACATGTCTGCTGCAGCCGCACCCGGATCGAGTACGCCCGTCCGACGCGAGACGTCGCTGGCGGAACGGAGTGAGTCCACTCCGATCATGAAGGAGATGGACGTATACGTACCTGCCGGAATCTTCGAAAGGGTCGCGAGGTGCGATGCCGCCACGGCCTCGTCCACGAGGAAGTAGGACGAGTCCTGCGGAATCGTGTACAGGGCTCCGTCCTGACGATGCAGAACGACGTTGCTGATGAAGTACCTGCAGGTGGTGACGGTGAACGATTCACCCGTCGCATTGACGTAGGACGGACCGGAGAGCACGAGTTCTTGTGGGCCGACGACGTTGTCGAATTCGAGGACGACGGTTCCACCGCCATCGTTCAAGGGTTCGGTGGTCTGGTTGCCGCATCCGGACATGATGAAGAGTACGGCAAGGCCAAGCGCCGCCGCGCGGAGCGAAGAGATCTGATTCATGACTGTTCGATTGTTGTTCGGTGGATGGAATAGGATCGAGGAAGGTTCATTCCCACGAAGGCATGGTGATGAACCGGAAGGATCGCGCCCTGATGTCAGCTGAGAAGTCGGGGCGGGTGAAAGATCGACTGGTCGGGGCCGGTCGCGATCCCGAAGGAATAGGATGGGGTACAGACGTCGTATGCGGCAGCGACGGTCGGTGCGATGGATGTCACCTTGCCGTCATGCACCGCCGGGGTTATCTCGATTCGCGATTCGCGCTGCTGTTGCTGACGCTCCTTGCGATCTTCCTCCTTGAGCTGCTTGCGTACGTAGCATTTGCCCTGGCAGCAGTTGTTGCGTACGGTGCGCTGCTCGCACAGCATCCTGGCGATCGTGGCGCGTTGCGCGGTATATGCCGAGAGGATGACGACCGGACGCGAAATGCCGATGCACAGGCATGCCATGATCAGCATGGCCATGACCTGCGAACATATCCGATGCGATATGGAGAGGAAGGAGAACATCGACGTTCGAACTTACGACGTTCCTGCTAGATGGGCACTATGGCGGAGTTCGGTTTCCGCCGTGACGTTCATCGTCCTTCACCGATGTGAACGACGTACTTGTGGATCTTCGCGAATCCTCCGCTGCGCTCGTTGCGGCTGCATGTGCCGGGTAGCAGATTGCAGGTGCCCATCGTCATGCTCCGCACGCCTCTCGTGTTGAATGCTTTCCACATGACGGCGGTCGAACGTGGCGGTACGGTCACACGGAATGCCGTGGAATCGATACGTTCGGTATCGGGAGATATCCAGGCAAGGGTGTCATCGATGGCCTCGATGGTATAGGTGCCCTGTGCGATGCGGATAGCCGTCAGCATGGAGTCGACGTCGACCGGATCCATCATCCGCACCTCTATCACGGCCGGCGTATCGCCATGATTCACGACGTACGATCGAACCAGGAACGAACAGCCTGCTGCCATACCAGCCCACAGCAGGAGTATCAGTATGGATGTTGTGCGACCGTGGATCGCCATGCG
Organism: Candidatus Kapaibacterium thiocyanatum; assembly: GCA_001899175.1. Lineage (NCBI taxonomy): Bacteria > Pseudomonadati > Bacteroidota > Eximiradiia > Eximiradiales > Kapaibacteriaceae (SeqCode) > Kapaibacterium (SeqCode) > Kapaibacterium thiocyanatum (SeqCode). The sequence continues at coordinate 112,194 of MKVH01000025.1, forward strand.
AATATCCATCGATGGTTGTGAGGGGCGACGAGGTTTCCTGCCCCATGCCCGGTCGATGTGCCGGAGCTCAGAGTCCGTCGAACAGTTCCTTGGTGATCGAATGCCTGTCATCGATATCACCTCGTCCGATGCGCCGGCCGAGCATGGATTCCTCGCAGGTATCCACTGCCGCGAGCCATTCGTCCCGTGTGGCGTACTTGTGCGATATCATCAGCTTCGCGCCGGGAATATCGGCGACGGCCCGGCACAACATCGGGAAGTTCGGGGCATCGGCCATGACGTAGACCGGCTTGTAGAGGATCTTGAGCCGGGCGTCACGGTACTCGATGGTGAGCCATGGAATGGCCGGTACTTCGTTGTCCATCAGACGCCGTTCGATGGCAGTCGACAGCCCGGGGCCATCGAGGATGAAGCGCTGTACGATCCGGAAGGGGATCGTCGTCGGACGTGCATTGCGTGCCACAGGCCCGATGACGAAGGCATCGCCATCGATGTCGACAGTGGAGGGCTGCGTGCCATGCCTGACGGAACGGATCGCTCTGGTAATGCCGATGCCGGTTGCCGAGGCGGCCATGACGACGAGTGCCGTGCCCCATACCGGAGGGGACGAGATCAGGGAAATGGCCGAGACCGGGATGGCGAAACGTAACGCCGCGGCAAGGTCCTTCATGTCGAACCGTCGCAGCAGGCCGCGCCATCGATGTCGAAACGGATCCATTCCGGTCGTCATGATGTTCCAGTGGTGTCGATGATCATGCGTTCGATGCCATCGGGGTATAAATGCGAAACCCCATCCGTCGGGATAGGGTTTCGTGTGATCGTCATTCCGTAGCGAACGGTGCCTTACTTCACCATCATCAGCGGCTTCGAATCCGTATATCCCGGTGCCGTCAGGACGTAGTAGTAGAGGCTGTTCGACATGTTGTGTTCGCGCGTGTTGAGTACCACTTCGTGCTGACCGGCCGAAAGGGTCTCGTTGACCAGTGTGGCGACGACGTTACCGTTGAGGTCGACGACCTTGAGCGTTACCGGTGATGCTTCGCGCGTCACGAACGTGATCGTGGCGCGATCCGTGACAGGATTCGGCTGGCACTCACGGAGTTCGAACGTTGCGGCCATCGTTTCGTTGACGCCGGCGATCACGTCGTCACCGACCTGCGTCTGGATCGGATAGGCCATGCGGCCGACGATGACGCGGATGGGCTTGCTTTCGACCGATGCGCAGGGGCTGCTCATCGTGACGGTATAGATGCCGTTGAGGTCGGCCGTCGCGATGGGGCGGCGCAGATCCTGGGCGTTCTCGCCGGGCAGGATCTGACCATCCTTGAACCACTGGATGGTGAAGTGCGATACGTTCTCGTTCTTGTTGACGCTAAGGATGAATTCCTTGCCTTCGGGAAAACGCTTGATCTTCATTTCCGTGGCCGGTCCGTCGATGTCGGCACGTGTCGGCTTGGGGATGATGCGGATCGAGGTATTTGCATAAGCCGAGCCTGCGAGGACGGCTGCGGCGAGAGCTACGGAGAAAAGGCGCTTCATGATGAATACCCGTAGTAGTTGATTGTTCAATGGCTCGAATATAGGCAATTTGCATGCCTCATTTACCGCGCGATTCATGTTCCCGACCCGTTCCGATCAGGTTCGCATCTTCATTTCCGCCGGCGAACCGTCCGGCGATCTGCATGCCGCTCGTCTGATGGCCGAAATCAGGCTGCGCATACCGAACGTCGTCTTCGAGGGAATCGGTGGGCCGGCGATGGAACTCCAGGGCCTGCATTCACTTGCGTCACTGAAGGACCTCGCCGTGAGCGGCTTCTGGGAAGTCGCCAAGCGATATGGATTCTTCCGCGCCCTGCTCGACCGCTGTGCCGACGTCATCCGTCGCACCCGGCCGTCGATCTTCATTCCGGTCGACTATCCCGGCTTCAACATGCGGCTGGCAGACCACGCCCGGCGCGCCGATGTTCCTGTGGCCTACTATATCGCCCCGCAATTGTGGGCATGGGGCCGCGATCGCGGCAGGCGCCTGGCCGAAGTCGTGAACCGCCTGCTCGTGGTCTTTCCGTTCGAACGGGAGTTCTTCGCGCAGTTCGGAATCGATACCGTCCATGTCGGTCATCCGCTGCTCGACGACGAGGCCTTCTGCCCACCGTTGTCCCATGACGGCTCGCAACTGGTCGTCATGCCCGGGAGCAGAAGGCAGGAATTGCACAGGCATCTGCCTCTGCTCGCCGATACGGTGAAGAGGCTCCGCACGCTGGAACCGTCACTGTCCGTGATATGTCCACGACCTGGCTTCCTTCCCGACGAGGCCTATCGTCTGCTGGCCGATTGCGATGTGAAGATCGTCGACGATGCCCGTCAGGCGATGCGCACGTCCGCAGCCGGATTGATCAAGGCCGGTACGTCGACGCTTGAAGCGGCCCTGCTGGGCCTTCCGTTCTCGACCTTCTACCGGACGTCATGGCTGTCCTATCGTATGAGCAAACGTCTCGTCCAGGTCGATTCCGTGACGATGATGAACCTTCTCCTGAACGAGCGGATCATCCATGAATACATCCAGGACGACGCCACGCCGGAACGTCTGGCGCAGGAAGCCCGGCGATTGCTCCACGACGAGGAGCGACGGGCCGAACTGAGGGCGGCCAGCGACGACGTCCGTGAACTTCTCGGGGGGCCGGGTGCAAGCGCCCGAGCCGCCGACATCATTGCCGACATGGTACTGTGATGAAGTCCTTCCTCACCTCCGCGCTGATCCGTGTACTTGCTTCCACATGGCGTGTCCATGTCGAGGGAACGTTGCCGACGGCCCCCTGCATCGTCGTCTTCTGGCATGGCGAGATGCTTCCCATATGGTATGCGTTCCGTGGTTCGAAGCCCGTGGCTCTCGTCAGTTCGAGCGGTGACGGATCGTTGCTGGCGACGCTGCTGGAGGATTGGGGATATCGGGTCGTCAGAGGTTCGTCGTCGCAAGGAGGCAAGGAAGCATTGCAGGATATCGTGGCGAACGCGGCGACGTCCATCGTGCTACTCACGCCGGACGGGCCGAGAGGCCCGGCCCATGTATGCAAACCCGGTGCCGTCGTGGCGTCGCATCGCAGTGGTGTTCCCGTCGTCCCGGTCCGTATGATGTCCGTCGGCAAGAAGATATTCCACCGCTCATGGGATGCATTCCAGTTGCCGTTGCCGTGGTCACGCATCACCGTGCACGTCGGTGCGGAAATCCATCCCGATGTGAACGCCACGCGGGAAGGAATAGATGCAGCCATCGCACATGTGACGGACAAGCTGGAACGATTGGGAGCGGTGACGTGCTAGCGCTGTTGTCGGCCATCTACGGTGCCATCGTCGCCCATCGTAATGCACGATACGATGATGGACGCAGCCCGGCCGTGCGCTGTACGGTGCCGGTGATCAGCGTCGGCAATCTGAGCGTGGGCGGTACGGGAAAGTCCCCCGTCGTGCAGATGATCGTCCGTCTGCTGCAGCGTCATGGCTACCGGCCCGCCGTCGTGATGCGCGGGTACCGCCGTCGATCGAAAGGACTGGTCGTCGTACATGACGGTGCGTCGATCGTGGCCACGGTTGCCGCTGCCGGAGATGAAGCCTTCATGCACGCACGTACGCTCGACGTTCCTGTCGTCGTTTGTGAATACAAGGTCGATGCTGCCGTCCATGCAGCGGGGATGCTGCCGTGCGACGTCATCGTCGTCGACGATGGTTTCCAGCACCGGGCATTGTATCGGGATGTAGACGTCGTTCTCATCGACGAGAGAACCATTCACCAGCCGCAACTGCTGCCGCAGGGCAGATTGCGCGAACCGCTGACGTCCTTACGGCGCGCATCCATCGTCCTGCTCATGTCGCCGACGCTTATGCGTCACGACGTGGCGTCGTATGTCAGCGATGATGTCCTCGTGACGCACGTCGTCATCGAACCGACGACGTCCTTGTTGACGGAAGGATCGACGTCAGGCTCCATCGCGGACATGATACCGCGCGGCGAACGGGTCGTCATGGTGAGCGGTATCGCCAACCCCGAACGGTTCCGGGCCACGGTTGCACAGCTCGGTATCGACGTCGCGACGATACTCGAATACGGAGACCATCATGACTACACCAAACGCGATGCGATGTCCGTCATTAGAGCCGCGCAGGCGGCTGGTACGACGACGGTGATCACGACGGAGAAGGATGCCGTCAAACTCGATGCGTACCGGACGTCGTTCGACACGGAGGGCATCCACTTCCTGTCGATCGGCATCACGGCACGCAGTCTCGACCCGCTCGACGATGCCATCATGGAACGGATCGTACCATGACGGGTGTATACACGGCCTCGTAAGAGCGGTGCCGAGCAGGTCTGCAACGCTGATCCGGATACGGATCGTCATCGACAATATCTGCAGGATGGTATCATGAAGATCGCAGCTTCACGCGCCTCGGGTTCCGAGAACTACGCTTCCTATCAACGATGGCTGCGCACAGTCGATCCGGACGTCGATGTCGTCGATCTCTATCCGTGCGCCACACCCGACGAAGCCGTGGCTCTCATGAAGGAATGCAGCGGTCTGCTGCTTACCGGTGGGCCTGACGTCAATCCTGCCCGATACGGACAGTCCGAGAAGGCCGCGTTGTGCGAGCCGCCGGACGAACATCGTGATGCACTCGAACTCGCTCTGATCGAAGCGGCGACGGAAGCCAACATGCCTGTCCTCGGTATCTGCCGCGGGGCCCAGATCCTCAACGTCGCCTTCGGCGGCACGCTCATCGCGGACATTCCCACGGTCGTCGGTACGGAGATCGAACATCGTCAGGTCGACGGCGTCGACTCGCACCATGCAGTGCACGCAGAGCCTGGTTCCTTGATCAAACGCATCTGTCGGGCTCTCGATGGAACGATCAACTCGGCGCACCACCAATCGGTGGAACGCCTGGCGACGATCTTCGCGCCGTCCGCCACATCGCCCGACGGTGTCATCGAAGCCTTCGAATGGGGCGATGCCGCCATGGGTGGCAAGCCCTTCCTGCTCGCCGTGCAATGGCATCCGGAGCGGATGGAGTACGGTAATCCGTTCTCGCTGCCGATCGCACAGCATTTCGTGTCCGAGGTCGCCGCATATAGTCAACTATTCGCGCAGTGATGCATCATGCCTACCGGAAAACGCCCACATGTCGTCATCGTCGGTGCGGGATTCGGCGGTCTGTCCGCAGCCAAGGCACTGAAGAACACGAACGTCGATGTCACCATCATCGATCGTACCAACCATCATCTGTTCCAGCCTCTTCTCTATCAGGTGGCGACGGCCGCTCTGTCGCCGGGAGACGTGGCCCAGCCGATAAGATCGATTCTCCGTCACGTCAACAACATCCATGTCGTGATGGACAACGTCCGCAGTATCGACCTCGCCGGACGGATGGTCATATGCGATGACGGTACCTACGGTTATGATCATCTCATCCTCGCACCCGGAGCGCGGCATTCGTACTTCGGTCACGACGACTGGGAGAACCATGCGCCGGGACTGAAGGATCTCTCCGACGCACTGCTCATACGCGAGAGGCTGCTCGCGACGTTCGAGGAAGCCGAATCCGTCGTCGGAACGTCGATGGCGTCGACGTTGCTGACGTTCGTCGTCGTAGGCGCAGGCCCGACCGGTGTGGAGCTCGCAGGAGCCATCGCCGAAATCGGAGCGCGGACGATGCTGCCGGACTTCCCTCGACTGCGTCGTGGCGACGTGCGTGTGGTGCTGATCGAGGGCGGGCCTCGCGTACTGCCGACCTTCGACCCCGTTTCCAGCGAACGTGCACTGGAGTCGTTGCAACGACTCGGAGTCGAAGTCCTGCTCGATACCATCGTCACCGATGTCACCGAAGATGGTGTGATGATCGGCGACATACCGATCGCGAGCAGGAACGTCATCTGGGCTGCGGGCAATACCGCATCGCCGCTCCTGAAGCTGCTCGGCACGGAGACGGACCGCCAGGGGCGCGTCGTCGTAGATGAGACCTGCGCCATCCCCGGCCATGGCGACGTCTATGTGATCGGTGATGCAGGTCATTTCACGAATGCCGACGGTATGGTGCTCCCCGGTGTCGCTCAGGTGGCCCTGCAGCAGGGGGACTACGTGGCGGCACGGATACTCGGCAAGGGCAAGGCGGCGCATGCATTCAAGTATCGCGATCCGGGATCAATGGCTACGATAGGGCGTGCCAAGGCCGTTGCGGAAATCGGGAAGAGGAAGCTTTCCGGCCTCGTGGCATGGGCCATGTGGGCTGTGATCCATATCGCGTTCCTCATCGGATTCCGCAATCGCGTGAAGGTCATCGTCGAGTGGCTGTGGTACTACATCTCGTTCCAGCCGGGAGCCCGCCTCATCGTCCAGCATGATTCCGCACACAAGACGCGCATGTGGCTCGACAGGCAGATGAAGATGAATCGAGAAGAGGAAGTCGTTCACGATTGATGATCGCCCACGGAACCAGGAACCTGGTTGCGCCTCCGACAGGGCTGTATACAGTTCTGGTGCTGCAGTTCCGGCTCCATCGAGATTGAGGCATACGTCGTCGCCCTTGTCATTCGTCAGCCAGTGGAAGCCATCGGGACCTGGGCTGGAGACTTGTAGCTGGCCCCGATGGATATGTGATGCACTGCCCGAACCGAATGTATACTCGTCGACGTGCTCCGTTGCGTTCCTCGATTGGTATTAGTCGGGAAGCGATCCCCTGAATCTCCTGCGGGTTATCCTGATAGTCGGGAACGTGAAGGAATAACAGTCCCTTGTTCGCTCACCTACCGATTCCTCTAGCCATGTCAGTGCCAGAACGAAGAATCTGACGTCTGCCCGTGGAAACACGTCCTGTCTTCAGGCCCGTCCGGCCGAATCCTCCCGAGCCGAAGATCGATCGTGAACATGTATTCTCGAGCAAGGTCTTAACACGGTAGTAGTTGATATGCATCTGAACGTGTAAGGTCAACGACACGTAACCGTTGTCCCGATGGTGGTTCGTGAGCTGCATGTCGTCTATCCCTTCACTCCAGCCATGCGCCGGGCTCGTCGTCCTGCATGAGCGCGCGGACGAGCTGCGTGTGATTCCGGACGGGAAGCTGCAGCCCTACCTGGATCGAAAGACGTCCATCGACAGGTGATGCGCGTTCGGTCGTCAACCCGTATGCGCACCAGACGTCCGCCCACGATGCAGGGTGCAATGCCATGGTCATGAGCATGCGAGTGCCTTGTCCGAGAAGAGGAATGGTTCTCATGAATCCCTTCGCAGGGACTTCGAAGGCATACGGTGCCGCATCGAGAGTGTGCGAATCGTAGATCCATGCCGTCGCCGACAGGCCGAGCCATGGTTCGGGAGAATAGCGTAGGTCGATCATGCCGGTGACACCTGACGCGACCATGCCGTGCCGTTCCCACGATGAGCGTAGTCCCTCGATCCTGCAGCGATATCGGATGTTCTTCGTGATCGTACCCGTGACCTGTGCTCGAAGCAGAATCCGTTCATGTCGGTCCGTCAGTCTGCGTGACGTGGTATCGACGAGAATGCCATCGTCTTCGAGCTCCATCTGTCCGCGTATATCGAGCGTCGATGATGCACCGAGAGGCAGACCGAGCTCGGTAAACAGGTGCAGGCCTCGTGTGGGCAGCGGCATGCCGTGCCGTCGGGTCGGCACGAACGTCAGTCGAAGTGCGGACGTGATCGATGTCCTTGTGGCGATCCTCGTCGTGGCACCTGCGACCAGTTCCGTCGATGTTCCCGGTGAATGATGGATCGACAGTACGAATCGACCGCGCCCGAAGAGTGCATCGTATCGCGCAGCGGCATCGATCATGCCGTCGTACGATCGTGCCAGTTCCGCGGATATCGTCAGGCTTCCGCTCGCCATCGTGCGGGCGAACAGCGATATCGCAGTCATGCAGTTCTGTATGTCGATGGCGCTGCCCATCGACCATGCGTCGTTCATCCATTGTGCGATGAATCCATAGCGATCGGCCGAGAGCACGGACGATATCCGGACCGTCGGCACGATGTGCGTACGAACGGCCAGACCACGGATGGCACCAACGGCGACTGCCGATGTCCATGGACGTATGACGACGTCGTCGAAGGTCGTGAATGCCTGGGTGCGGATCGTGGTTCGCGCAGCCGACGCGGAGCCGAAGACGAGGCCCCGCCCTGCGAACAGCCCCATGTCTCCACCAAGAATCTCGAAAGGACCGATACGCATCGATATCCATGCCGTGCCGTCCTGTCCTTCGGGTGCGTCGGTGATGACGCCGCCGGCATCGGCATAGCGTGACGACAGGCGTATCCTGTTGGCGATACGTGGCAGACCTTCGGTCGCCTCCTGCCATCGTGAACGGATCATCGCGGCCGATACGAGGGGAGTCGGGTCGCAGTCGAAACCCGTGCATGCGAGAAGCATGATGCGCTGATCCGTCGACAGGCAGAGCGTGTCGACGATGCGATGGATGTCGCGCAGTCCCTGCTCGATCATCGATACGATTCTCGAAGCCGTCAGACGACCGATCCCGGGCAGTTGCGTCAACTCTTCGATGTCTCCGTTCAGCAGGCAGATCGGAGTTTCCCTGTATCGGTCAAGTGCATCCCATACAGGACTATCCTGTGCATGCACGACGACGGCCAGACAGAATAATGAAGCGATATGGAGAAGGCGAGGCATGGATCATGGTGAAAGAGGATGACGTCGCGCACGGCGAGTCCTGAAGTCACATGCGAAGGTGGCGTCTGCCGGGCGGCGATCTACAGTTCGACGGTGATGGATGGCCGTACGCCGAGTAGCTCGACATGCCGTAGTTCGAGGCCGATCAGAGGTCCGCCGGTCAGACGGAGAGCACCTGCGACGGCGATCGATATGGGACGGGCGGAAAGCTCGCCACGCACGAGGAACGTCGTATCCGGAAGGTGCCGTGTGGAGATGGAAAGGCCGAGACCCGTTCCCGGAACGACGGTCGCGTCGAAGGCCAACGACCATGACGCCGTCATATGACGGCCTGCGCCCACGATGAACGAAGGTTCGCGTCCGCGCGGAAACATCACCACGTCGCGAATCATGGCGGCATACTCCCATGTGCCGTCCAGTATCGTCCTGATGCCGACCGACAGACCCAGGGAGGCCACGAAGGGAAATCCTCGTGCACCGGCCAGCGTGCCATGAAGTGTCGCGGCACAGGTCGTGAAGTCCGTGAACGGATGGGAAACGAGCACGTTCGCGGCAAGATCCGTCCATCCTCCTCCCGTCCGTCCCGTCAGCCAGCCCGCACCATGGAGACTGCCGGCATGCGTCAGGAGGATCGACGACGACGTCAGGCCGGCGATGCCGTATGGAAGGGGAGTGGCGGAAATGGAAAGGACGTCGTCGGACAGTGTGGGGGCGGCGCTCCGCGTGACGGCCTCCATCGTCGTCAGAGCCGTGACGCCGGTGCAGGATTGTCCGGCCAGGGAGCTGACCGACAACAAAAGCACCGTGGCCCACGTCAGGATGGTATGACCGCCATCCATGCGTATGTTCGTGTGATCAATCCATGAATTCCGGCAGAGTATCATGATGCGTACACTTCTTTCGTTCTGTTGTCTTCTCGTAGCCGTGGCCGTCCATAACGTGACATCGTCTGCACAGGAACTGGATGCCAACGTCGTGGTCAACATGCAGGCCATTCCGATCGACCAGCGTCAGGAGCTACAGACGATGGCGAACGACGTGAAGAACTACCTCAACAATCAGCGCTATACCGGTGCGGATTGGGACGGGGCACGCATTCCCGTCGATGTGACGATCTACCTCATGAGCCGGAACGGAAATACCTATACGGCACGTCTGGCCGTCGTGAGCAAGCGCCTCGTGAACAACGTTCCCGGATCCGGTGCCGCCCTGCTGCGGATCTTCGATCAGGAGTGGACGTTCGACTGGTCCTTCAATCCCGTGCTGACCTACCAGACCCTGCGCTACGATGATTTCACGAGTCTCGTCGATTTCTACATGCTGCTGGCCATCGGACTCGACATGGATACGTACGAGGATCTTGGCGGTACCAACGTCTACAAGTCCGCCCAGACCATCGCCCAGCTCGGTGCCGGACGTGGCATCAATGCCTTCCGGACCTTCTATCAGCCGGGTGAATTCACGCGTTCGGCACTCGTGAACGAAATGCTCGACCTCAGGTATAACGGCCTGCGCCGGTATATCTTCGACTATCATGATGCCATCGACCAGTATGCCAAGAACAAGGATGCCGGCCGCGCCGCTCTTACGCAGGTCATCGCCGACATCGCCCAGTTCAAGCGGGACAAGATCAGCAACCGCAGCCTGCTCCTGCAGGCCTTCTTCGATGCCAAGCACATGGAGATCGCCGACATCTTCCAGGGGCAGAAGAATTCGACCGTGTGGGGCGATCTTCGATTCCTCGATCCGGGGAATACGACGGTCTACGACAAGGCGAGAGGCAACTGATTCCATACTGCCTTTCGGAGAACCTTTTGAGCGACGTACAACGCCGACATGAGCGGTTCATGGATATGGCCCTCGACGAGGCGCGCCGTGCCGCCGAAGCGGGAGACGTACCCGTCGGTTGCGTCATCGTCCGTGGGGACGACGTCGTAGGTCGTGGCGGCAACGAGATCGAGCGGACGGGGGATCCTACGCGGCATGCGGAGATCGTCGCCATCGCCGAAGCCGTGGCCGTGACGGGAGAGAAGTTCCTCTCCGACTGTACGCTCTACGTCACGCTCGAGCCGTGCAGCATGTGCGCCGGTGCCATCGTGCTGGCCCGTGTTCCGACGATCGTCTATGGCGCTACCGACGAGAAGACGGGAGCCTGCAGATCGCTGTTCGAAATCGCCGACGATCCGCGACTGAATCATCGCTGCATCGTCCGTACCGGTATCCGTGCAGAGGAAGCCGCTGCGTTGCTCAGCGGTTTCTTCGCCACGCAACGTGGCGGAACATCACAGGCGTCACGCCGACCCCTCCCCGAACGGTCTCCGGATCAGCGTCCTGCACCCGCATTGTATCTGGTCCCGACGCCGATCGGGAATCTGGAGGACATCACGGTGCGCGGCCTGAAACTGCTCCGTGCCGCCGATATCGTTCTCTGCGAGGACACCCGCCATACCGGACAGCTTCTGCGTCAGTACGGCGCACAGGGTGGGCGTCTCGTCAGCAATCATGAGCATAACGAACGGGAGCGCGTCCGCGACGTCGTGCGCTGGGTCGGGGAGGGCAAGATCGTCGCCCTCGTCAGCGATGCCGGAATGCCGGGCATCTCCGATCCCGGATATCGTGCCGTCCACGGCTGTATCGACGCCGGTGTGCCGGTGGTAGCACTACCCGGTGCGACCGCGGCCATGACAGCAGCGGCGGCCAGCGGTCTACCCACGGATGCGTTGTATTTTGGGGGCTTTCTGCCCCAGAAGAAAGGGCGCGGCCTGGCACTTGAGCGGCTCGCCGCTCGTGCCGAAACCGTGATTCTCTACGAATCGCCCCATCGTATCCTGCAACTCCTCGAAGAGCTCGAACACGTTGCCGGATCCGGGCGGAGGATCGTGATCGCGCGGGAGCTCAGCAAGATGCATGAGGAATACCTGCGCGGGACGGTGGCGGAGGTCAGGGCGGTCGTCGAGGCGCGTGGCGGCATCAAGGGTGAATGCGTGGTGCTCGTGGCAGGCTCCGCAACGGAGGAATGAATGTTCATATCGTTCGAAGGCATCGACGGCAGCGGCAAGTCGACGCAGTTGCTTCTTCTCAAGGAATGGCTCGAAGCGCGCGGTCACCGCGTGCTCGCCATCAGGGAGCCAGGTGCCACCGTACTGTCCGAAGCCATCAGGGAAATCCTGCTCAGCAACAAGCAATCCATCACGTCCACCGTCGAATTGCTGATGTTCAGTGCCGCGCGTTCCCAACTGGTGGAGCGTGTCATCGTACCGGCGCTGGAAAAGGGCGAAATCATCCTGTGCGACCGTTTCGTGGATTCCACCACGGCCTATCAGGGCTACGGTCGCCTGCTCGATATGGACGACGTCCGGGCCTGTAACAACATCGCCACGCGCGGGGTCATGCCTTCAGTGACGTTCTTCATCGACGTCCCCTATGAAGAGGCGCAGATGCGTATGCATTTCCACCCTGCTTCCGGCGAACCGGACAGGATGGAGCGGGCGGGACGGGATTTCTTCGAGCGTGTGCGGGCAGGCTACCATGCGATCGCAGCGGCCGACGCAGCACGATTCCGGATCGTGGATGGCATGAGGGACCGTGCCGATATCCACGCCGAGATCACCACGATTCTGTCGGAAGTCCTCTCCTGACACCGAGTTGTGTATCTTTACAATCTTGGCAATTTCGACGTATATCCATGATTTCTTTGGCGTTCCACATGATTCGACCCCCACGTATTGTGAGCACGATGATGGCTCTGGCCGTCCTGCTTCCTACGCTCCTCGTTGCAGGAACGGACAACCGTACGGTTGACATCCGTACGTTCATGACGCCCGTACCCGCATCGAAGATGGACCAGATGCAGATCACGGGCTTTCAGCGCAGCATGATGCTGTCCAACGATATGGCGAAGACCACCTTCGCCGACGCTCCCGCGACGTTGACGCTGAAGAACTTTCCCCTGCCGAACAACGAACAGTCGACGCTCGAACTGCGTCTCGGCCGTCAGGTCTTCGATGCCAATACGAAGATCCTCGTGGCGACGGGACACGGCAAGGAACCGCTCAAGGTACGTCCGATCGTATCCTATGTTGGCAAGATCAGCGGCGATCCGAACAGCCGCGTTTCGCTGCACTACAGCGATGGCGACCTCACCGGCTTCGTCGAACAGTCCAACGGTCTGCGCACGATGATCGGTATCGATGTCTCCAGGCGCTCCACCGCCACGGTGACGCCCCACCTCATCGCCGACGAGCAGACGGTGTTCCCGGGCGGCCTCAGCAAGTTCCTCTGCGGTAACGAATCGCTGCCGTTCGATGCCGATGCTCTCGGCCAGGCCATGGCACAGCCCTCGACCGTGAAGGACATGGACAAGATCCAGTCCACGACGGCTCTCAAGGAACTGCGTCTGGCCATCGTGCTCCGCGAAGACATCCATGAATACATGTCGGGCACCGGCAAGACCAACGAGCAGATCGTCCAGTACTTCGCCAAGTGCGTCGCCGCCTTCTCCCAGGCCTATGAAGAAGAACTCAACGCCACCTTCTACATCAGCTACGTGATGATGTGGACGGCCGATGAAGTCTCGGGCTATTCCGGTGACGGTACCAATCCCGGAACGCTTCTCGAGGAATTCTCGCGCGACTGGTCGCAGAACTACAACAACGTCGAACGCGACGTCGCACACTGCTATACGCGCATGATTCCCCAGGGCGGCCTCTTCATCGGCGGTATCGCCTACGGCGGCCAGGCCGGACCGAAGATCTGCTCCAAGCAGCATCAGGGCGCCTATGGCGTCAGCACGATGTATCTGAACCAGAACATGGACGGTATTCCGGGGCGTCCGAACATGGCCAACGCCTTCGTGTGGGACGTCTTCGTGACGGCGCACGAAATCGGTCACAACGTCGGTGCTCCCCATACGCACAACTGCTTCTGGTCGCCGCCAGTCGATACGTGCCAGGTCCAGTCCGATGGCACCGATGCATGCTACATGACCGGTCGTACGCCCCGCCCCGGTACGATCATGAGCTATTGCCACCTCGTCAACGGCAGCACGACTCCGCTGACGTTCGGTACGCGTGTCGCCGAGCGCATGCGCGCATGGATCGATCAGTCCTGCGTGGTGCAGCCACCACGCCCGACGGTACGACTGACGTCGCCCCGCGGTACGGAAACCTTCGCCGGTGGTCAGCAGCTCACGATCAAGTGGAGCACGGCCCGCGTGGCCAACGTCAAGCTCCAGTATTCCGCGGACAACATGCAGTCCTGGAATCCGGTCAACCAGAACATGCTTCCCGCCGCCGATCTCTCCTATAACTGGACGATCCCTGCCGTACAGACGAGCTATCTGTGGATCCGCATCTCCGATGCCTCCAACGACGCCGTCTCCGATACGTCACTGGTGGCCTACAGTGTCCGTCTGCCTCTCGCCCTGACGTCGCCCAAGGGCGGCGAGCGCTTCGCACAAGGAAGCGTGCAGAGCATCCGCTGGACGAAGGAAAGCAGCGTACCTTCCGTGAAGGTCGAATTCGCCCCTGACGGAACGACGTGGCAGACGCTCGAAGGTGCTGCTACCGGTGTATCGTACGAATGGACGGTACCCGCCGTCGTGACGAGCACGGCTCGTGTCCGCGTGACGTCGACGGGCAACGCCGCCCTGACGGCGACGTCGGAACCCTTCTCCATCGGTGTGGCGCGCTTCACCGTGCTCATTCCGGTCGAAGGCGACAGCATCTGCAATAACTTCGCCAATCAGTACCGCTGGTCGTCGGACTTCGTCGACAAGTTCAAGATCCAGTACAAGACGCCGACGGGTACCATCTGGCAGAATGCCGTGACGGAAATCGCCGTCGACGCTTCGAAGGAAGGCCAGCAGACGTTCGGCCGCAGCAACTCGCTCGGTAACGTCGAACCGGGAACGGTGATCCAGATCCGTTTCGTTGACTATGCGAATGCCGAGAACATCCTGGCGACGCTCAGCAACATCCGTGTGGCGTCGTGCGATGCGGCCGTCTCCGTCGACGAGACCACGCCCGCACCCACCGATCTCCGTATCGTGCGTGTGACGCCCAATCCGGTCAAGACCGATGCCGCCATCGAACTGAACGCCGCCATGCCCATGACGGTCGATGTCCTGCTCGTAGCCCCGAACGGTGCCGTGACGACGCTGCTGGCTCAGCAGAACGTCGGTACCTCGGGTCCGCAAACGCTCAACGTCTCGTTGAACGGCGTCGCCGCCGGAGCGTACCAGGTCGTGGTCCGTTCGGGCAGCGCACAGGTCTCCACTCCGCTCAGCGTCGTACGTTGATAGCAGGAGGAACGACGTGAGTCTATTCAACAAGCTGGTAGTCAGCGCACTTCCACTTGTACCCAAAGGCATCGTCAAAACAGTGGCCCGGCGTTATATCGCCGGGCCTGTTTTGTCTGATGCCGTTGCCTGTACACGTGATCTCATGGCCCGCGGGGCCTGCTCCACCATCGACGTTCTCGGTGAGTTCGTCCAGAATCGCGAGCGTGCCGTCCATGAAACGGCAATGGCATCGAGTGTCATCGACGCCATCCACGAGCACAAGCTCGCCTCCTACCTGAGCGTCAAACCGACGTCTCTCGGCCTCGATATCGATCACGACTTCGCCTATGCGAATATCACCGGTCTCGTGTCGAAGGCGAAGACACTCGGCCTCTTCGTCCGCATGGACATGGAGAATACGCCCTATACCGATATCACCCTCGACTTCTATCGCCGTCTGCGGCGAGACGGATACGATAACGTGGGCGTCGTGATCCAGGCCTACCTGCGCAGATCCGAGCAGGACATCCGTTCACTGCTGGACTATGCGCCGTCGGTACGGCTCTGCAAGGGCATCTACGTCGAAGCCGAAGAGCATGCCTTCAAGGATGCCGACGAGATCAGGGCCAATTACCGCAAGCTGCTGCGACTGCTGATCGACGCCAAGGCCCGTCCCCATATCGCCACGCACGACGAAGCCCTGATCGTCGATGCCGAACGGGTGATCGCCGAGCGCAAGCTCGACCGCTCGTCCTACGAATTCCAGATGCTGCTCGGTGTGCGCGAAGACCGCCGTGATACGCTGTTGCGGAACGGCCATGCCGTACGTATCTACGTTCCGTTCGGTGAGGACTGGTACGGATACTCGACGCGCCGGCTGAAGGAGAATCCTGCAGTGGCCGGTTACGTAGCGAAGGCCATCCTTACAGGCAGATGATACCGGCCATGGCCGGGCGGAAGAATGGAAAGGTGTATCTTCATCGTATGAGATACACCTTTTTCTTTTCGTCCTCTGCGCGACGTCACGCCGTCCGTCTTCTGATCACCGCCACGGCGACCGTCCTCTTCTCCTGTGCTTCGCCACAAGGCGTGCACGATACGGTGACGGTCGGTACGTTCAACATGGAATGGCTCGGCGATGGCCAGGGCGACAACAAGACGAGGAACGACGGCGACTATCTGAAGATCGCCGACGTGATCCTCAAGACGGAGGCAGACGTGCTCGGTATCCAGGAAGTGGAGAACGATCAGGCCCTTCGCAAGGTGCTTCGATACATGGAGGGCTACGACGGCTTCGTGGCGAACGGAGGTTCCGCACAGAACGTCGGCGTGATCTTCCGCAAAGGGATGACGGTGGAGAACAAGGGTCTCTACATGCCGCTGGCCATCAATCCTTCGCGCAATCGCCCAGGACTCGTCCTGGCATGCAGGAAGGGGGACTTCGACTGGCTGATGATGGTCGTCCACCTCAAGAGCACATCGCGATACGACAGTACGAACGCCCTGCGCGAAGAGTCGCGCACGGTGCGTGCGCAGCAGGCAGATGTCCTGCATGCATGGGTGGATTCCACGCTGCGGAGCGGCAAGGAAGCCGACGTCCTGATCGTCGGGGACATGAACGACTTTCCCGCCCGACGTCAGCAGCCGACGCTGACGGCCCTGATCGAGGATCCCAACGTCACCTTCATCACGTCGCAACTCAAGAGCTGCAAGAACCAGAGCTGGTTCGTGATCGATCACGTCGTGGCGTCGACATCGGCGATGAAACGGTACATCAAGGGAAGTGAACGCCTCGAGAACTTCCGCGCCTTTCTCGATGCAGCCGATTCCGACGTCGTCAGCGACCACTGTCCGGTCCTGGTGCGTTTCTCTACGGCAGGACCGGACAACGACTGATCAACTGAAGACGGTAACCTTGTTGGTGGACTTCTGGCTCATCGCCAGGACGTCGTAGGCATTGTTGAGGAGTACGTCCCACGTATCGCGCGGAGTGGATTCCGCCACACCGATGCTGACCGTCACGCTGAAGCGCTTGCCGTCCATATCGATGATGGAGCTGGCGATCTCCTTGCGCAGCGTTTCCGTCCACATGTGCGCTTGTTGCGCACGCGTACCTACGAGACCGATGGCGATAAGGGAATTGTCGATCGTTCCGATGATGTCGTAGTCGCGCAACTGGTTCTGGATGCGTGAGAGGACGTGGACGAGGATACGCCCCGGACCGTGCTCGGCAGCCGAATCGAAGGCCCTGCTGCTGTCGATGCGGATGAGGCATACTGTAAGAGGCGTCTGGAAGTCGATGGCCCGCGAGAATTCCTCGCGCAGGCGCATTTCGAAGCCCTTCATGTTCAGGATGCCCGTTGCCGGATCGAGCATGGCGCCGGCCTGCAGCAATTCCGTGGCACGCAGATGTTCGACGAACGAACCGGCATGGTCGCCGATCGTCTCGAGAATCGAGATATCCTGCTGCGTCAACGTCGACGCATGGTTCTCCACGAAGAGCGCGCCGAAGCTGTGGGACAGCGAGCGCAGCGGTACGGCAACGAACTGGGCTCCGTCGATGTTCGGCTCGCCGCCGACGATGCGGACGACTCCCGGTGCGGCCGACGTCACGACGGTATTGCCCGACGTGAGGCAGTGGCCGATCGACGAGCGTTCGAGATCGACGACGGCACCACGGATGTCCTTGTACTCGTCGGAAACGGAGCGGACGTCGGTGATGGTCCATGCACCCTGATCCGCATCGAAGAGACAGACGCCGATGGTGCTCACGTCCATGTGCTGAACCGATACTTCGAGCAGGGCACGCGTGATGCGCTTGAGCGACAGTTCGTGATCACGGAGCGAATTACGGAACTGCGTGATGGCATCGAGCGAACGTGCGGCCTGGAGCAGATCGAACTTGCCGGTATAGGAGTGGACGAGTCCACTTATGAGCTTGGTGAACTGACCGAAGAACCCGACCGTGATGGCATCGTAGGCATCTTCTTCGGTGGAGTCGGCACAGAGGACGCCGACGACCTTGCCGCCGAAGTAGACGGGAACGCCGATGAAGGATACGGTACCTGCGGACTGTGCGTAGTAGGGGAGCAGGTCGAGTTCGGCGCTCGGGCGAATGGCCGTGAGGATCTCGGGTCTGCCGTGGAGTGCGATCTGGCTGACGGCATCCGTGCCCATGGGCAGCTTGCGCTGCTCGATGAAGCGTGTGCCCGCATCCGTGATCTTCGATTCGACGACGAGCTGCTGCTTCTCGACGTTGACCCAGAAGAACGCTGCCGTACGTGCGCTGGCCATCGAGCGGATGACCTGGAGCACACGGTTCAGGAGATAGTCGAATTCCTTGCGCGGCTCGTCCTGGCCGAGGATTTCCTGGTCGTCCATGAAATCTTCGATGGTGATGCCCGAAATGTCACGCTTCTTCGACATGTCCTCGTCGTCATCGTTCTGCAGTGGTTGAGCAGCGGGAGCCTCCGCGACCATCCTGGCCGCAGGTTCGGCGACCGGTTCCGCGACCGGCGGAGGGATGGCTTCGACGGTCGGCCCGGCCACCGGTTCGGCGGGTTCCTCGACGGTCTTCCGCGGTTCGGGATCGGCAGCGGGTGGAGCTGCGACGGGCGAGTTCTTCGGTTCACGTACCGCAGGTGCCTCCGTTGCCGGAGGTTCCGGTGCGGTGCGCGGTTTCTTGCGGATGATGATGTCCTCGTTCAGCTGGACTTCACCCTTCACGCCGAGATCGTCGAGCGACGACTGTTCGGTGTCGGCCGCGGCTTCCTTGCGGAGAGCTTCCATGCGGCGTGCGGCGCGTTGTGCCACCAGTTCGCCGTCTTCCGGGATGTTGCGCTTGCCCTTGCTCTTCTTGACGCCGATGACACGCACGCCGGATTCGCCGTCGGAGAATTCCTGGTCGATTGCGGGATTGGGAGCGGCCATGGTGGCCGGCCTCGTACGGGTGACGGCGGGTTCGGGCCTCATCGGTGGCGGTGCGGCGTGGCGTTCGATCATTTCCGGGAACAGTGCGCCCTGGTCCTTGTCGACGAAGGTTTCATCCGAACCTTCATCGGCGCCGAACGTTTCGACGTAGCTCTTCGAATCGAAGATCTGCCGGCGTGAGCGGTCGTCATCCTTCGTCTCCGATTCGATCTCCGGTGGCGTCGTCGGTCTCGGAGCCTTGCGGCCCTGCATGGACAGATCGGCGATGCGGGGAGATATCATCATGAAGAGGGCTACGCCACCGAGTATGGCGATGCATACGCCGATAAGGCGCACCGCCATCTCATCGAGGAACAGTGCGATGAAGAGCCCGAGTGCGATCACGACGAAGGCGATCGAATCACTCGGGACGAAAATCTTGCGTAGGTCTAGACGTGGTTTCGGCATGTGTCCTAGCGGAGTAGCTCCACGGTATAGCGCATCACCGTCTGTTGGGAAACGTCTTCCTGTTGTCCCGTCGCCGTGTTGCGCACGGTTGCGGCAACGGATGTCGAAACTTCATTGTGCTTGGAGATCGTGAACCCCTTGACGACGTCGATGATGGTGCGTCCGGTGCCGACGATGGCGGAACGGCCTACCTTCACCTGTACCGGTGCCGTCCTGGGCAGGGGTACCGTGGTGATGCTACCCTTCATCGTGGCCGTGACTTCGGCGATGCGATGTCCCTTGACTTCCTTCACGGCATCGATATGGTACTTGGCTTCACTGTGGATCATGAAGAGATCCATCAGGGGAGCGTCGGCCGTGAAATCCCATCCCTGCGTCGAATCGATGCCCTTCTTCGGGAAGCGGAGATATTCCTGCTCCGTGTAGGTGGCATAGATGGCGGCTTCGACCTGGCGCTCGAGGCCCTGACGTGCACGATCGCGCATCTCGGGCGTCAACTGCGTCTGCACGTCGAGCATTCTGTTGACGACGGGCTTGATGCCGCTGATCTCCTCGATCGTGGCCTGGGGGGTGAGCGTGATGGTCACTTCCTCGCCGAGCAGGGCATTGAACTGCGCATACTTCGGGTCCTTGCGCTGCGACGAATCGGAAGAGCTGTAGTGCTGTTCCTGGAGAACCTGATTGGTGAGCCTGTTGCGGATGATGGCGTCGACCTTGATGGATTCGAAGGTCATGCCGATCTCCATCGTACCGTCGCTGCGAACGCGCTTCACGCGTTTGAGGTAGGTATGCGAGCTCTTCGTTTCGGCGATGGCCGAGTCGGGGCCGGCAACGGCGGACTGCGTCATGCGATAACGGAAGACTTCGCCCGAGTCGAGACGGAGGGCGAATGCGTCGATACGTGCCTCACTGGCGGGTACGATCGTCGCCGATGCCGTATCGGCAGCGGTAACGACGGTTCTGTCGGTCGGCTCGTCGGCCGGTTGTTTCCCCTCTGATGCGCAGCCGGCGAGGATGCACGCGGTAACTGTCGTCAGGGCGAATGAGCGGATCACCATTGAAATTGTCCGGTTAGCGTCCAGGTGGTGTTGGACTGCACGTGTTGCGTGAATACTTCATTGACGGCACGGGCCTTGAACCATGCCGTGACGTTCGATTCGACCTTGTTGATCGTGCCGGTGCTGGCGAGGTCCACTTCATGGCTGACGGCTGCCGCGCCGTCCAGTACTTCCGAGATGTAAGGGACGCCATAGACGTGGATGCGTTGCGGCTTCACGGCGGCGATGGTGTCCTTCGTCTTGAGGATGTACAGACCGCCGCTGTAGCTGTCGAAGACGGATCTGGCCTGGCCGTCGTAGATCACGCCGTCGACACGGAGGGACATGCGATGCTTCCAGGACGAATCGACGGCCATGCGCAGCCCGGGCAGGACGCGCTTCTGGAGGTCGGCATACTGGAGCAGATTCGGATCTTCCACCGATTGTGTCCAGATCAGGGAAAGCACGGAGTCGATGTCGGAGGCGTTGTCCGAGAGATAGGTGCGTATCCAGTCGATCTGCTCGCCGGTTACGGATTGGATCTCACCGTAGGTGTTGACCTTCATCTCCAGGCTGCGGTTCATCGGGCCGACGTAGTTGTTGAGGTCGGCGAAATTCTTCGGTGTGATGTCCTTCTGCGAGTCGTAGGCGACGGTATCGCCGTTGGCCGTGAAGACGTACGTGAGGGAGTCGATGTTGGCCGTCAGCGAGGCGAAGCCGTTCATATTCTCCGTGCAGCGCACGGTCATCATGTACGTGATCTTGCGCGAATAGGTCTTCTTCGAGCTGTCGGAATGGGTGCGGACGACGGACGTCGTTTCCGTGACTTCGTAGTTCTGTGCGATACCCGCACGATACATCGCCTGAAGTCGGTATTCGCGTCCGGGTGAGGCCTTGGAGCCTGTAACGGTGCGTTCCTGCGCCCACGACGCCGAGGTGGCGATGAGCATTGCGGCGATGATGAGCATGCGATGGGTCATGGGCGGACTTCAGTAGGCGGTGTAAGACAACACAACATCCAGGCCGAGAGCGTCATGCCATCCCAGATATCTCCACGGCGGATGGCGGCGTCCACCTCTCCGGCCGTCAGGGACAGCAGTTCGAATTCTTCACTGTGATCCGGCGACGAGGGGACGTCGGCGAGGCCTTCGGCCAGGAATACGGTACACAGTTCGTCGGTAAGGCCCTTGCAAGGGTTGATGGTGCCAAGAGGCTTCAGATGGAGGGGAGAGAGCCCTGCTTCCTCCTGAAGTTCAGCCCTTGCGGCCTGTTCCGGTGACGTTCCGGGGCGTATGCCACCACCGGGGAATTCAAGGCTCGGACGTCGGTTAAGATAGCGATATTGTTGCACGAGGACAATGCGCCCGTCGGCCATTCTGGGCACGACGATGACGGATCCGGACGTATGCACGTAGTAGTACGTGCCCGTCGATCCGTCGGGCAAGGTATAGGCATCCTGCCGCAGCTCGAAGTAGGGGTTCGAGTGCAGTGTTTCGGTAGATAGCTGATGCAGTTCGCGTATCACGAAAGCCCTTCCCGAAAACACGTCGAGGGCGGTAGGCCGCCCTCGAACAACAACTGCGATGACGTTCCGGGTGTTCTTACTTCGTGTTGCCGATGATTTCGGCGTCGCTGAAGAAGAAGGCGATCTCGTTGATGCCGTTTTCGACCGAATCCGAACCGTGGACGGCGTTCTCGCCCTTGTTGGCGGCGTAGAGCTTGCGGATGGTGCCGTCGGCAGCTTCAGCCGGGTCCGTCGAGCCGATCAGCGCGCGGTAGTCGGCGATGGCGTTGTTTTTCTCGAGGGCGATAGGGAAGATCGGTCCGCTGGACATGAAGTTCACGAGTTCGCCATAGAAGGGGCGTTCCTTGTGAACGGCATAGAATTCACCGGCCTGTTCCTTGCTGAGGCGCGTGAGCTTGCAGGCGAGAACCGTGAAGCCGGCCTTCTGGATCATTGCG
The DNA here is from genome assembly GCA_001899175.1 of Candidatus Kapaibacterium thiocyanatum. Classification (NCBI taxonomy): domain Bacteria; kingdom Pseudomonadati; phylum Bacteroidota; class Eximiradiia; order Eximiradiales; family Kapaibacteriaceae (SeqCode); genus Kapaibacterium (SeqCode); species Kapaibacterium thiocyanatum (SeqCode). The sequence continues at coordinate 134,542 of MKVH01000025.1, forward strand.
AGGATGTCGCCGATGTTGTTCTTGCGGACTGCATCGGGCTTGACGATTGCGAGTGTACGTTCCATGGTCGGGTGTATTGGGGTTGTTGATTCGTTGTCGTGCGTTGGATGCGCCTACTTCTTCTTCGTGGTCTTCTTGGCGGCCGTCTTGTCGTCGGACTTCTTCGATGCGCCGTTCGTGGCGCGTCCTTCGAGGACGCTCTTCATCGTCGTGCCGATCGTCGCGGGGGATTCCACGACGGTGATGCCGCATTCTCGCATGGTGGCCATCTTGTCGGCCGCCGTGCCCTTGCCACCGGAGATGATGGCGCCGGCGTGGCCCATGCGGCGTCCGGGAGGAGCCGTCTGGCCTGCGATGAAGCCGACGACGGGCTTCTTGACGTGGTCCTTGATGTAGCGGGCCGCTTCTTCTTCCGCATTGCCGCCGATTTCACCGATCATGACGATGGCTTCCGTGGCGGGGTCTTCGTTGAAGAGCTTGATGGCGTCGATGAAGCGCGTGCCGATGATGGGGTCGCCACCGATGCCGATGCACGTCGTCTGGCCGAGGCCTACGTCCGACAGTTGCTTCACGGCTTCGTAGGTGAGCGTTCCGGAGCGGCTCACGAGACCGATGGGGCCCTGCGTGAAGATGAAGCCGGGCATGATGCCGATCTTGGCTTCGCCGGGGGTGATGATGCCGGGACAGTTCGGGCCGATGAGGCGGCTGTTCGACTGCTCGAGCTTGGCGGCAACCGGGATCATGTCCTTGACCGGAATGCCTTCCGTGATGCAGATGATGACGGCGATGTTCGCGTCGATGGCTTCCAGGATGGCGTCGGCGGCCATCGGTGCAGGGACGAAAATGATCGATACGTCGGCCTGCGTTGCGGCCACGGCGTCGCTCACCGTATTGAATACGGGAACCGGACGCGTGAAGATGTCGTCACCTTTGCCGCTGTACATGGTGCCCCCCTTTCCGGGGGTGACGCCACCGACGACATTCGTGCCGTATTGCAGCATCTGCGAGGCGTGGAACGTGCCCTCGCCACCGGTAAGGCCTTGAACGATGATCTTCGAGTTCTTGTTGACGAGAACGCTCATGATGCTTCCTGTCGTAGAAAAAGAGACGCCAAAACTACGAAAACGGGACGTAACCCGGTCGTTGGTCTGCGTATATTATCGCTCAATCATGTACAGGAGCTTCCCATGGTCGAAATGACGATTTCCTATGAAGGCGAACTGCGCTGCAAGGCCGTGCATGGTCCGAGTGGCGCCGTCGTGCTCACCGACGCTCCCGTCGACAACCACGGCAAGGGTGAAAGCTTCTCGCCTTCGGATATGCTCGCCGCTTCGCTCGGCGCCTGTATGCTCACCATCATGGGAATTGCCGCCGAACGCCATGAGTGGGATCTGACGGGTACGCGCATCACCGTCAAGAAGGAAATGATCGCCGATCCGCTCCGGCGCGTCGGGCGTCTCGTCGTCGACATCCATCTGAACCGGGCATTCGACGACAAGGAGATGAAGATCCTTACCAATGCCGTCACGACATGTCCGGTGAAGCTGAGCATTTCGGACAGGATCGAAGTGCCCGTTACCTTTCATTAATACCAGTACGGGTGCATCGCGACGCCGTCGAGCCTCGTGATGCTGCCGTCGGCGACCCGTACGACTTCCATCCTGGCCTGCGAATAGTCCGGGCCTGGCCTGCCTCCCGTTGGAATCCGCAGGTAGGCGATGTATCCATTGTCCGCCGAAATGACCGGGGAGGCCAGTAGTTCATGCATATCGCTCCGGCATATCACGCGGCGGCCCGTGCCGTTCATGTTGACGATGGTGATCGTCGTCGCCGTACTGCCGTCGATGGCCGTCGGTGACGTCGTGCTCGTGACCACGATCTGCGTTCCGTCGGGCGAGAACAGGCCGCCGTACTGCGCGTTCGAGTCGGCAGAGAGACGGCGTGTCGTGCCGGATGCGACGTCGAGCAGGCGAAGATGGGTGTTCTCTTCGCTGAAGTTCGTGTAGATGATGGAGGCGCCGTCGGGCGACCACATCCATTGATCCATGTCGTTCGAGGCGATGGCCACTTCCGTGCTGACGAGGCGGCGTTCGCTGCCGTCCACGTTCACCACGTAGAGGGAGTCGGGGACGTCCGGATAGCGGCGACGCGTCATGTAAGCCACCGTCGTGCCGACGGGAGAGAAATGGGCGCCGGTTTCGTGAGCTACGTTGCCGGCGATATGCGTTCCCCCCGTTCCGTCCGCATTCATGACGATCAGGGCACCGTCGGCATAACTGCCACGGCTCAGCATCATCTGGCAGAGGATCTTCGATGCGGACCTGTCGAATTCGGCATGATTCAGCACGATATCGCCGGCAAGGACGTAGAGGTCCTTCCGATCCGTACCGGTCGTCGTCGTACTGAATAGCGTCGTCGCCGAGCCGGACGTCGTGCATCCGAGGAGGCGTCCGGCACGGGGACCGGACAGAAGCGTGGCATTCTGGACGATGACGTCGGCTTCCCCCGGCGAACCGGGCTCCCAGCGTACGATGCGCGGGGTACCGTCGATCCGTGAGAAGTAGAGATACTGTTCCGTACCGGGCGAAGGGTTGCTGCTACCGTCGGAGCAGCCGATTGCCACGAGACATGTGGCCAGGATGGCGAAGAGAGGGAGGCCTCGCATCGTGCGTTCTTCTTGCAGTGATTGTGTCGATCTGAACATAGCAATGGCGCCCCGGATCCGTTGTTCCGGTATTGCTACTTCATCACAAACCATGAACAGAACGAAAGGTTACCTGATTCAGGCAGCCGATTCCAGTCGTGCGGCAAGCTGCAGGAGGCGTTCGTCGCCGAACATCGGGCCCTGGAGTTGCATGCCGATCGGGAGTCCCTTGCCGTCCGTACCGGCCGGAATGGAGATGGCCGGAATCCCTGCGATGTTGGCGCTGACGGTGAAGAAGTCCGACAACCACATCGCCACGGGGTCGGCATTTTTCTCGCCGATTCCGAAGGCCGTGGTCGGCGTCGTGGGGAGGACCAGGGCGTCGACCTCGCGGTAGATGTCCGCGTAGGCTGTACTGATCAGGCGACGTGCCTGCTGGGCCTTGCGGTAGTATGCGTCGTAGTATCCGCTGGAAAGGACGTAGGTGCCGAGCATGATGCGTCGCTTGACTTCGCTGCCGAAGCCGTTCGACCGTGTGGAGACCATCACGTCCGTCTCGTCAGACGTCATCGCGCCCCTGTTCCCGTACCGGACGCCATCGAACCGTGCGAGATTGCTGGACGCTTCGGCCGTGGCGAGAATGAAGTACGTAGGGACCCAGGTTTCCTTGTATCCGATGCTGACTTCCCTGATCTCGGCTCCGAGGGTCCGCAGGCGGTCGATCGTCGTTCGATAGGCGTCGAGGACGGCAGGTTCGCAGCCATCCAGGTCCGTCTCCGGAAAGACGCCGATGCGCAGGGGGGACGGAAGGGGGTCATTCAGTATCGCCATGGCCTTGCCGGCGGCATCGGGATGACTCGTGCTGTCCATCGGATCGTATCCGGTGATGACGTCGAACAGCGCCGCCGTGTCGTCCGCGCTCGATGCGAAGATGCCGATCTGGTCGAGGGAGCTCGCGAAGGCCGTCAGGCCATATCGCGACACCCGGCCATAGGTGGGCTTCATGCCATAGGTGCCGCAGAAGGCGGCGGGCTGGCGGATGGAGCCGCCGGTATCCGAGCCGAGGGCCGTATGGCACATCGCCTTCGCCACGGCGACTGCCGAGCCGCCGGACGATCCGCCGGGCACCAGCGTGGTATCGAACGGATGGAGGACGGGACCGAAGGCCGAGGTCTCACTGGACGATCCCATGGCGAACTCATCCATGTTCGTCTTGCCGATCAGGATGGCACCTGCGTCACGCAGACGTTCGATGACGGTAGCGTCGTAGACGGGTCGGAAATTCTCCAGCAGCCGGGAACCGCACGTCATCGGCAGGCCCTTCATGGAGATGTTGTCCTTGACGGCGATGACCATGCCTTCGAGGGGCCGTGCGAGGCCGGCAGCGTACCGCTCGTCGCTTTCCCGTGCCTGATTCCTCGTGCCATCTGCGTCGACGGCGAGGAAGGCATTCAGGTTCGCGCCATCGTCGATGGCCGACAGCATGGTATCCGTGCGCTCGGCGCAGGACGTCGTGCCGGAAGAGAAGCGGGGCTTGTCGGTACGTATGAACATGGTCGTGGATGATGGCGGAGAAAACTGGGTGCTCAGGCCTGCGTCGGACCCTGCGCATCGTCGTCGTTTTCCGATGTAGCGCCGTCTTCCGCGGGAGGGGCGTCAGCCCGTGTCGTTCTGGGGATGGGGGTGACGACGGGAGGTGTCGTCACGGGTGTCATGTCGACGGCTTCGGCAGCCTCGGTGGAGATGTCGCGTATCTGCTGCGTGAGATCTTCCTGGGCTTTGCGGAACTGCCGTATCCCCTTGCCGATCATCTGGGCTACTTCGGGAATCTTCTTGGGACCGAAGAGCAGGAGGATGGCAAGGAGTATGAAAAGAAGTTCGCCGCCGCCTACGTCAAACATGGGAGGTCAGGATTCCTTCTTCGTGTCGGAGGCGTTCGGCGTTTCTTCGCCGGTGGCAGCCTTCTTGAATTCCTTGATGCCGGAGCCGAGACCGCGCATGAGCTCGGGAATCTTCTTGGATCCGAACAGAAGAACGACGAGCAGGGCGATGAGAAGAAGCTCCGGGAGGCCGAGTCCGAATGGCATTGCGATCTCCGCAAATAGTGATGTCTGTGAGTTATACCAGCGAGGGCGACGCCTGGGTCACGACGTTCGCAAGGCTTTCGAAAACGCTGCGGCCATCGGCAGAACCGAGAAGCGCCTCGCAGGCGCGCTCGGGGTGGGGCATGAGCCCCATGACGTTGCCGCGTTCGTTGATCACGCCGGCGATGTTGTTGATGCTTCCGTTGGGGTTGGCATCGTCCGTAACGTCTCCCTGGGGGGTGACGTAGCGATACAGGACGTGGCCTTCGCCCTCCAGGCGTTCAATGACGTCCGGCGTGGCGATATAGCGTCCCTCGCCGTGGGCGATGGGTATCCGCAGGATGGAACCGGGCTCCACTGCATTCGTGAAGGCCGTGGTAGCGTTCTCGACGCGCAGGAAGACATCCTTGCAGGCGAACGACAGATCGGCGTTGCGGATGAGGGCGCCGGGCAGCAGGCCTGCTTCCGTCAGGATCTGGAAGCCATTGCAGATACCGAAGACGAGTCCGCCCTTGTTGGCGAAACCGATGACTTCGTTCATGATGGGCGAGAAGCGGGCGATGGCGCCCGTTCTCAGATAGTCGCCATAGCTGAAACCGCCCGGAAGGATGACGACGTCCAGCCCGTTGGGCAGGGCCGTATCCTTGTGCCACAGCGGGAACACCTCATGTCCCAGCAGGGCCGAGGCATGTTCGGCATCCCTGTTGCAGTTGGAACCGGGAAACGTTACGACGCCGATCTTCATGCCGTTACTCCTGCGGAGACAGGCTCGAGGATCTGCACCGTATAGTCTTCCATGACGGGATTGGCCAGCAGCTTGCGGCAGGCGTCATCGACGAGTCCGGCCGCGGTGTCCCTGTCGGGAGCCTGGACCTGGAGTTCGATGTGCTTGCCGATGCGGACGTCCGAAAGGGCGGGCATGTGCAGGCTGTGCAGGGCGTGTTCGACCGTCTTTCCCTGTACGTCAAGAATGGCTCGGCGAAGGGTTACGGTGACGTGGGCGGTGTAGGTCTTCATGTTGGCTTACAGTTCGAACGGATCGGGGTCTGGTTCTTCGAGGGTATCGTCGAGGTCGTCCTCCCTGTTGCGTGTACGCAGCAGGTGCACGGCGTGTCGTATGGCGCCTCCGATCATGTACAGGGCCATGAAAGGAAACAGGGCCTTGCCACCCGTAACGATGGCAGCGACGACACCAGCCAAAAATACGAGAAAAACGAATGGCCTCTGTTTGATGCCGCGCCATGTAGGACGCGGCAGATTGTCGTATTTGATGGTGCTCACCATGGCTCCCGCCGTGAGCAGCGTCACCAGGACGATGCCAGGGGTCTTCCACTCGGCAGGCAGGGTGTCGCGCTGATGGAAGAAGACCAGGTAGGAGATGATCGTCAGCGCTCCGGCCGGGATGGGCATGCCCCGGAAGTAGAGCTTGTCCTCCATGCTCGTGAGCTGGACGTTGAACCGAGCGAGGCGCAGGACGCCCGCGAGCGCGGGCAGGGAGGCGAGTAGGAGTCCCCACGAATGCCATGCATGGAAGAAGGCCATGTAGAGCATCACGCTCGGCGCTACGCCGAAGCTGACGGCATCGCACAGGGAGTCGAGTTCCACGCCGAATTCGCTCGTGCTCTGGGTGAGGCGTGCCACCACGCCGTCGAGCATGTCGAAGATGCCGGACGTCAGGATGAGCAGTGCCGCCCTGTAGATGTCGCCTTCGGTCGCCGCGATGATGGCAGCGAACCCGCAGAAAAGATTCGCGAGCGTGAACAGGTTCGGGACGATGGAGCGGGTGACGCGCATGTCAGGCTGCCGTGCCTCGTGCCGCCGGAAGCCGGGCGATGATCGTATCGTTGCTCACGACCTTCTGTCCGGTGCGGACGTTGATTTCCGTGCCTTCGGGGACGAGGATGTCCATTCGGGAACCGAACTTCATCATACCGAACCGTGCTCCGGCCTTGATCACGTCGCCGGTCCTGGTTTCGTAGACGACGCGGCGTGCCAGGAAGCCCGTGATCTGCTTGAAGATGAGCGGTCCGTGTGGCGTGGCCACGCTGATGACGGAGCGTTCGTTCTCTTCCGACGCCTTCGGGTTGAAGGCCATCAGGTACTTGCCGGGAATGTAGCTGACGTCCGTCACCGTGCCGCTCACCGGATAGCGATTGACGTGCAGGTTGACGGGCGACAGGAAGATCGTGACCTGCGTCGCAGGGCCGCCGATGCCGGCCACATGATCCATGGCGACGATTTCGGTGACCGTGCCGTCGGCAGGGGAGACGACGATGGCCGTATCCGTTCGGGCCACATCGACGAGCGGGCGTTCCGGGTCGCGGAAGAACCACAGCGTGAAGCCGATCAGGACGGTGCCCAGGACGCCGAACAGAAGCGGGAAGACAAGGCCGGAGAGGGTGAAGGCCAGGATCAGCAGACACACACCCACGCCGAGCATCAGGAAGGCGTTGTCATAGCCGTAGGGCGTGATCATTTCAGGCCTGAAGCGGATTGTACAGTCATCTCGGGTTTCGTAGTTTCGCCGGTCAAATTACTGAAATGCGCCATGAAATTCACGGTAGCGCTGCCTGAGCTCCAGAAGGCCCTGCAAAAGATTCTCCCTGCCATTCCGGCAAAGTCCACGATTCCCGTCCTCGAACACGTTCACGTGTCTCTTGCGGGTTCGGAACTCACGTTCACGGCCACCGATCAGGAAATCACGATCGCGTTGACCATTCCCGTGGCCGGTGAGGCCGACGGCGACGTACTGATTCCCGCACGGCAGTTCAACGACCTCGTCAAGGAACTCGGCAACGCCGGAACCATCGAGGTGCATGCCGACGAGGATGTACAGGTCATCATTGTACGTACCCCTACCGGGACGTACGAGATGAAGGGGCTCGACGCCGGTGAATTTCCCAGCATCCCGCCCTTCCCCGAAGCGCAGAAGGCCCTGGTCAGCGGTGCCGACATGGCACGCATGTCGAACAAGACCGTGTTCGCCGTTTCTACGGAAGAGTATCGTCCGAGCATGACGGGTGTCTTCTTCAGGTTCGACGAGAACAAGATCACGGCCGTGGCTACGGACGGTTTCCGTCTGTCGCGCGTCATCGTCGATCGTTCTGAAGACGAGAGTTTCCCGAACGGCCTGGAGTGCATCGTTCCGGCACGCGCCGTGGAACTGCTGCGCAAGGTCGACAGCGACGTCGTGATGGAGGTGAGCCGTACCCATGCGCGCTTCACCATCGCCTCGCAGACGATCACGACCCGTATCATCGACGAAAAGTATCCTCCGTACCAGAACGTGATTCCGTCCGACAACGACAAGTCCCTGATCATCAATCAGCGTGAAGTCCTGTCGGCCATCAAGCGCGTATCACTGTTCGCCAACACGAATACCCGTCACGTACGCTTCCGTATCAACGAGCGTACGCTGGCCGTGCACTCGGAAGACGAGGATTCGGGCGGCAAGGGTACGGAAACCATCCCCTGCGAATTCTCGGCCGAGACCTTCGAAGTCGGTTTCAACTACCGCTTTCTGGAAGAAGCCATCAAGAACATTTCGGTGGACGACGATCCGGATCTCAACGTCCGGATGACGTTCTCCACACCGATCCGTGCCGTACTCATCACGCCTGGTGCGGGGAATGACTCGCTCCTGATGCTCGTGATGCCGGTGAAGATCTGACCGGTTCCCGGCAACATGGTGATCCACACCGTAGCCTTGTCCAACCTGCGCAACCACGGCCATTCGGAACTCGTCTGCGCGCGTGACGTCACGATCCTGACCGGTCGTAACGGAGCAGGCAAGACGAGCGTGCTGGAAGCCATCAGCATGTCGGCCCTCGGAAGAAGCTTCGTGCCCGTACCCGAAAGCGCACTCGTGCGGCACGGTGCGGAGATGTGTTCGGTGACGGTCGTGGCGGAACGTGACCGCGACGTTCCCTACAAGGTGAGTATCGCCTACCGCGAAGGTATGCGCAAGCGCATCGAAACGTCGATCGGTTCGAACCTCACGGCACGCGACCTGATCGGTGAGCTTCCGATCGTTGCCCTGTCCCCGGATCACAAGAGTATCACGTTCGGCGCTCCGTCCGACAGGCGCGCCTTCATCGATGCCGTGATGGCCCAGGCCAGCAAGCGGGTGACGGATCTGCTCTACGAACACCGCCGATTGCTGAAACAGCGCAACGCCCTGCTCGCCCAATGCGGTGGCACGATGCCGCCGTCGTCGATGATGGCGGCATGGACGGAGGCCCTGGCGACATGCAGTGCGGAACTGGTGCGCAGGCGCCGGGACTTCCTCAAGGATTTCGGGCCACGCGTCCATCGATCCTATGCGGAAGTGTCGGGCGCGGCCGAAGAGATCGAGCTCAGATACGAGCCGGACGGTATTGCCGACGTCGACAATTTGACCGACGATGAAATCGTCTCTGCCATGCTGGCCGCCGCCGAACGGAATGCCCAGCAGGAAGTGCGCCGGGGGCTGACGCTGTTCGGCCCGCAACGTGACGAACTGACCTTCCTGATCAACGGTGGCCTGGTGAAGGAGACGGCGTCGCAGGGACAGCACAAATCCTTGCTGGTGGCGCTGAAACTTGCCGAATGCACAATCCTCCGGGATCTGCGTGACGAACGGCCCGTGGTGCTGCTCGACGATGTCTTCAGCGAATTGGACCGCGACCGTTGTGCCCGTGTAATGAAGCTGATTCTCGCCATGGGCATGCAGTGCTTCGTGACCACGACCGACGGTGACGAGATCGCCGCACTGGTTCCCGCAGGAACGGATGTGCGACTCGTGACCGTCGACGGAGGTACATTCAAGGAGGCTGCATGACACGTTCGCTCGGCGACGTGCTGAACGATGTGCTGGCCAGGTACAAGCTGCACGACACGCTCCACAAGGCGCGTATGCCGCACTACTGGGCCGATGTGGTCGGGCCGCGTCTGGCCGCCCTTTCGGAGGTACGGGGGCTGGAGAACGGCGTCCTGAAGGTACACGTCCGCGATGCGACATGGCGCGCGGAGCTCACGCTCCGTCGCGAAGAATTACGAACGAAATTGAATGCCCGCATCGGCAGCGATATGATCCGCGAGATCGTGTTGCGCTGACGAGGGCCCCTCGATAACAGGAGGCATCATGTCCGAGATCACGCCCGAAGTGGTACAGCAAGGGTACAGTGAAGATAGCATCAAGGTTCTCGAAGGTCTCGAGGCCGTCCGGAAACGTCCTGCCATGTACATCGGTGACGTGGGCGAACGCGGCCTCCATCACCTGATCCAGGAAGTCGTCGACAACTCGATCGACGAAGCCCTGGCCGGATTCTGCCGGAACATCGCCGTCACGCTCCATGCCGACGGCTCGTGTTCTGTGCAGGACGACGGCCGTGGTATTCCCGTAGGACCTCACCCGGTCAAGAAGATCTCGACCCTCGAAGTGGTCATGTGTACGCTGCATGCCGGCGGCAAGTTCGACAAGAACACCTACAAGGTGTCGGGCGGTCTGCACGGCGTGGGCGTGAGCTGCGTGAACGCACTGTCGAGCGACATGATCGTGACGATCGAACTCGGCGGCAAGCGTTACGAGCAGCGATACAAGACCGGGATTCCCCAGGCTCCGGTGCAGGAGACCGGCAAGACCAGCAAGAGCGGTACGCGCGTGCATTTCTATCCCGATGCCACGATCTTCAAGACGGTGGAATTCCGCTTCGAGAAGGTCTGCGATCGCCTGCGTGAACTGGCCTTCCTGAATCCCGACCTCACGATCACGCTGGAAGACGAACGCGACGGACAGAAGGAAGTGTTCGCCTATCGTGGTGGTCTCGTCGACTTCGTCCGCTACGTCGACACCAGCACGACGGCATTGCTCAAGCCCATCATGATCGCAGGAGCCAACACCAGCGAAGCCGGTATCGAAACCGTCGTCGAAATCTGTTTCGAGTACAACACGAACTACTCCGAAACGCTGTTGTCCTACGTCAACAACATCAACACGGTCGAAGGCGGCACGCACGTGAGCGGTTTCCGGTCCGCACTGACGCGGACGCTGAATGCCTATGCCGCGGCCAACAACCTCACCAAGAAGGAAATCAACCTGACGGGTGAGGACTTCCGTGAAGGTCTCACGGCCGTCATCAGCGTCAAGGTCGCAGAACCCCAGTTCGAAGGACAGACGAAGACCAAGCTCGGCAACGGCGAAGTGGAAGGTATCGTCCGCTCCATCGTGAACGAGGAACTTGCGCGCCAGCTCGACGCCAATCCGTCATCGGCGAAACGTATCATCGAGAAGGCCACGCTGGCCGCCGAAGCGCGTATCGCAGCACGCAAGAGCCGTGAGATGGTCCGCCGCAAGAGTGCGCTGGAAAGTGCTACGCTGCCGGGCAAGCTCGCCGACTGTTCGATGCGTACTCCGGAAGACACGGAACTCTACCTCGTCGAAGGTGACTCCGCAGGCGGATCGGCAAAGCAGGGCCGCGACCGGAGGTTCCAGGCCATCCTTCCGCTGAAGGGCAAGATCCTCAACGTACACAAGGCACGACTGTCGAAGATCCTCGAGAACGAGGAGGTCCGTACGATCTTCACCGCCATCGGTGTGGGATTCGGAGACGACTTCGACATCGCGAAGGCGCGGTACGGCAAGATCATCCTCATGGCCGATGCCGACGTCGATGGATCGCACATCCGTACGCTGCTGCTGACGCTGTTCTTCGTCTACATGCGTGATCTCATCACGACGGGCCGGCTCTACATCGCACAGCCGCCGCTCTACAAGCTGAAGAAGGGCAAGCAGGAACACTACGCCTACAACGATGCCGAACGTGACGAAATCATCGCCCGCATGCGCAAGGAGAAGGCCGAGCGCAAGGCAGCCCGCAGTGGCGAACCCATTCCCGAAGATCTCGAAATCGTGGAGGAAGGTGCAACGGCGGACGGTATCGTGATCAGCCGGTTCAAGGGTCTCGGTGAAATGAATCCGGAGCAGTTGTGGTCCACGACCATGAATCCGGAAACGCGGACGCTGCTGCAGGTGACGATCGAGAATGCCGCCGAAGCGACGCATATCTTCGATACCCTCATGGGTGAGAAGGTGGAACCCCGCCGCGAATTCATCGAACGCAACGCACAGTACGTCCGTAACCTCGATATCTGAGCGTCATCGACGACCGAACATCATCAGGAGCCAGTCATCGTGACTGGCTCTTGTCATTTCAGGATCTTGCGTCCCTGGATGATGCGGATCAGAACGACGACGATGGCCAGGACGAGAAGGATGTGAATGTATGCGCCGATGGATTGGAAGCCGATGAGACCTATCAGCCATAGTACCATGAGGACGACGAAGATTGCCCACAGCATGACTGCCTCCGCATTGTGTTGTTGGTATGAAGCGTTGACGTCGGTGTGGACCCGTGGAATGACCTTTGGTTCCATCTTCCCGTCATCACGATGAAAGAGATACTCATCCTGTTCCTCCGTCTCGGTCTGACCGCCTTCGGCGGACCTGCCGTACATCTGGCCATGATGCGCGATGAAGTCGTGCGCAGGAGGAAGTGGTTCACCGACGGCGAATTCCTCGACATGGTCGGACTCACCGGCCTGATACCCGGGCCGAACAGCACGGAAATGGCCATGCACGTCGGCCTCGTCAGGCGGGGCTGGAAGGGTCTGTTGACGGCGGGGCTCGCCTTCATCGTCCCTGCCGCGACGATCACCCTCGTTCTTGCCATGTCCTACATCGCCTACGGCATGTTGCCGGACGTTGCATCGATACTCGCAGGACTGCGATGGGCGCTGGTGCCGATCGTCCTCGTGGCACTGGCCGGCCTCGCGTCGAGCATCGCTTTCCGACCGGAGATGATCGTGGTCGCCATGGCTTCCGCTCTTGCAGCCATACTTGGAATGGACGAGGTATTCGTGCTGCTCTGTGCGGGAGGTATTGGCACCGTTGCCGGACTGATACGTATCCGCATGAACGAAGTGGCGACCACCGGAGCGCTTCTGTGGTTCTTTCTCAAGACCGGTTCGGTGCTCTATGGCAGTGGCTACGTTCTCGTGGCCTATCTCGACGGTGGGCTCGTCCGCGAGCGGGGCTGGCTTACCGCACGTCAACTGGCGGACGCCGTGGCAGTAGGGCAGTTCACACCGGGCCCCGTTCTGTCCACGGCGACCTTCGTGGGATACCTCGTCGACGGTCTGCCGGGTGCCGTTGTCTCGACGCTGGCCATCTTCGCACCGTCCTTCGTCTTCGTCGGACTGCTCGGTCTCATGCGTCGCTATCTGGCTTCCTCACAGGTCATGCGAACCTTTCTCGACGCCGTCAATGCCGCATCTCTCGGCCTCATGGTGTCGGCATGCTGGACGCTCGCACGCACGGCCTATCACGATACCTTCGGCGTGCTGGTCGGTGCCGTCGCCTTCGTCGTTCTGTGGCGATGGAAGGTGAATCCGGTGTGGGTCATGCTGGCGGGAGCGGTGTTGTCGTTCATTGGGACATGACCGCCGATGGATTGGAATTCGGCCGAAGAATATCTGCAATGCGCCATGGACAAACGATGAAGAGCACCCTCTACATGCTCGGCGGCTCGATGCTGCAATTGCGTCGTTCGGACTGCATCCCCGACTGGCACGCGTCGTCTTCGTGGGTGGCAGCGACGTGATGCTCCTCGCGCATACACTCGTCTACGTAGGTATAGGTATGGGGCCGTGGCCTTTCCTGGAATGGTGGCCTTGTTTCCATACGGTCGCTTGAGTACGGGATGGTTCTATGCCGAACCCCACAGAACGGAGGTTTGCAGCGGGCCCGGCGATTGTGAAGAAGCGTACCTGCGGCAGACCTCTTGCCGGAACGTATGGCCGTGGTCCTGCATGGTCACGAACGGAACCATCGACGAACGATTGTTCGTCGGTCCGTTCATGAGCGATGCGGTTGGAAACATCTTCTCCGGGCACTTCTCCAGCGTCCACGATGTGGAATAAGGAGGCGTCCGTTCATCCATAGTGGAAGGACTGTTCCCGTCGTACGGTTCCATGGAGTAATTTATTCCGCATGAGCAGTGCGATACGTCGAACCTGAATCGGAGGAGTTATGCCACTGAACGTGATACTCACCGGAGCCACCGGAATGGTAGGTGAAGGGATACTGCTCGAGATGCTCGACGATCCTTCCATCGCGAAGGTTCTGATGGTGAACCGACGCCATGTCGATCTGCAGCATCCGAAGCTGCAGGAACTGGTGGTGCAGGACTTCATGGAGTTTCTGGATGCCGATCGGTATACCGCCGGATTGAGCGGATACGACGCCTGTTTCTATTGCGCGGGCATCAGTTCGATCGGACTCGACGAAGCCAGCTATACCGAGATCACCTACGATACCACGATGACCTTCGCGAAGGCGCTCCGGAAAGCGAACCCGGAGATGGTCTTCATCTATGTGTCCGGACGTGGTACCGATATCGACGGCAAGCGGGTGTGGGCGCGTGTGAAGGGGAAAACCGAAAACGGTCTGCGGACGACAGGCTTCAAAGCCGTCTACAATTTCCGTCCTGCCCTGATGAAGCCGGCGAAGGGCCAGCGCAACGTGAAGCCGCTGTTCCGTCTGGTGACGTCGCTGTATCCCGTGTGGGCCCTCCTGCTTCCAGGCAGTTGCAATACCCTGCGCGAGGTGGCCTTGGCGATGATCCGTTGCGTGGAACGAGGTTATCCGACCTCGACGCTCGAAGTGACGGACATCCGGAAGGCGGCGCACAAGGGTATGTGACGATGAAGGTTGGTCCCGCGCAGCGCCTGCGGGTTCGAAGGTATCGTCGTTCGTCGGATACCATGTCCTGACTGGTGTCATGTGCGAATTATATCGATATTAGCGAGTTTATCGATATTATCCAGATTCGATAAATTCGCTAAACTCCGTATATTTGATGTATGGACCCAGTTCGAAACCCATATGCTCCCGGAGCCGGAACCCCGCCGCCAGAATTAGCCGGGCGCGATGACTTGCGTGAAACGGTGAGGATCGCACTCGCCCGGATTCGTGAAGGAAAGTCCGCGAAGTCCGTTCTGATGGTTGGGCTCCGTGGTGTCGGCAAGACCGTACTTCTGGATCGCCTGCGCAGCGATACTGATGAGGCAGGGATGTATACGATGTGGATTGAGGCCCCTGAGAACCGTTCACTACCGTCGATTCTTGCGCCCCAGTTACGGAGTACGCTGCTACGGTTGTCCCGTATCGAGAAAGCAAAAGATACTGCAGCACGCGCGCTACGGGGTCTTGCCGGATTCGCACGGGCGTTGAAGGTCAAATTCAACGATATCGAGATCGGTTTCGATGCCGAACCCGAGCCCGGCCTGGCCGATAACGGAGACCTCGAGGGCGATCTCGCGACTCTGCTGCTTCTGGTCGGGGCTGCTGCGCGTGACGCCAGAACGGCGGCCGTCATGTTCATCGACGAGCTTCAGTACGTCGAGGAAGCGGAACTCGCGGCCCTGATTTCCGCGTTGCACAGGGCGGCTCAACGATTGGTTCCGATCACACTCGTAGGTGCGGGCCTACCGCAGCTTCCCGGACGAATGGGGAATGCGAAATCCTATGCCGAGCGATTGTTCGATATTCAGGACATAGGACCGTTGACGGATGAAGCGGCACGTACGGCCATCGTCGTACCTGCAGAGCATGAAGGGGTGGTGTACACGGAGCCTGCTATCAGGCTCATTCTTCACGAAACGCAAGGATATCCGTACTTCCTTCAGGAATGGGGCAAGCATTCCTGGGACGTTGCCGACGAATCGCCCATTGACGACTCCGATGTAAGAACCGCTTCCATTGCAGCGATCGCCGCATTGGATGGGTCATTCTTCCGTATACGGTTCGATAGACTTACGCTGAGCGAGAAGAGATATCTCCGTGCAATGGCAGAACTGGGGCCAGGGCCACATCGATCAGGCGATATCGCTGCGCAGCTTGGTCGTAAGGTGACGGATTTGGGGCCGATACGAAGTCAGTTGATCACGAAGGGAATGGTGTGGAGCCCGAGTCATGGCGATACGGCATTCACTGTCCCACTGTTCGATCGGTACATGCAGCGTATCATGCCCGGCGATACATGGCGTACCCGGTGAGACCGGGACTGGAATGTCTCCCCTACTTCTTCGCCTCGAGCAGCAGGTCGATCTTGTCATGCAGCATGCGGATCTCCACTTCGGCCTTGAGATTGACCTTGTAATCGGCGCGTGCGCGCTGACGGTCGCGTTCCTCCTGCCTGTTCTGGCTCATCATGATGATCGGTGCCTGGATGGCGGCCAGGCACGACAGGAAGAGATTGAGGAGGATGAACGGGTAGGGATCGAATGGCCGGGCGCTCAGTACCCACACGTTGAGGCCGATCCATCCCATGATGAGGATGCCGAAGATGATGAGGAAGGTCCAGCTTCCTCCGAAGTCCGCCACTACGTCGGCAACCTTCTGACCGACGGTGAGATGCTCGTCCGAATGGTCGTCGAGTTCGTCGGAAATGAGCTCGTCCTTCGTGATGCGATCCAGCACTTCGCGTTCTATATCGCTCAGCGGATCGTTGCTGTCGGGAACGAGAAGGCGTGTGATGTACTGTTGTCGCATCAACTGTACTTCGGCACGTGCGATAACGCCGTTGGCCGGAATGCTGGACTTCGTGTTGAGAATCTCGTTCCGTACGGTAGGGCGCAACGACGAGAGCTCGATGCGCTGATCGATGGGGTAGGTCTTGCCGGACAGATCGGAGATGAAGGTGGACATGGTGCCCTCGTGGAACTTGTTCGATGTGCGAAGTTACTTCACCGTCCGATCATGAAACGCAAAAGGGCCGGCTTGTGGCCGACCCTTTCGGAGATGACGATCGTCGATCGATATCAATAGCGATAGTAGTCCGGCTTGTACGGGCCGTTGACGGCGACGCCGATGTATTCGGCCTGTTTCTTGTTCAGCACGTCGAGTTCGACGCCGATCTTCTTGAGATGGAGGCGTGCGACCTTCTCGTCCAGATGCTTGGGCAGCACGTACACTTCGTTGCCGTAGCGCGAGCGATGCAGCCAGAGTTCGATCTGCGCCAGCACCTGGTTGGTGAACGAGTTCGACATCACGAAGGACGGATGGCCCATCGCGCAGCCGAGGTTGACGAGGCGGCCTTCGGCGAGGACGATGATGTCCTTCTTGCCGATGGTGTACAGATCGACCTGGGGCTTGATCTCGAGGCGCGTCTTGCCGTAGTTCTTGTTCAGCCAGGCCATGTCGATCTCGTTGTCGAAGTGGCCGATGTTGCAGACGATGGCCTTGTCCTTCATCGCACGGAAGTGCTTCTCGGAGATGATGTCGCAGTTGCCCGTAGCGGTGACGACGATGTCGGCTTCCCTGACGGCGTCGGCCATTTTCTTGACTTCGTAACCGTCCATAGCTGCCTGGAGGGCGCAGATGGGGTCGATTTCGGATACGATGACCCGTACGCCGGCTCCGCTCAGCGATGCCGCGGAACCCTTGCCGACGTCTCCGTAGCCTGCGACGACGGCGACCTTGCCGGCGAGCATGATGTCCGTGGCACGGCGGATGGCATCGACCAGCGATTCCTTGCAGCCGTACTTGTTGTCGAACTTGCTCTTGGTCACCGAGTCGTTGACGTTGATGGCGGGCAGCGGAAGCGTGCCGTTCTTCATGCGTTCGTAGAGGCGATGGACGCCCGTCGTCGTTTCTTCGCTGATGCCGTTGATACCGGCCACGAGTTCGGGGTAGCGGTCGAGGACCATGTTGGTGAGGTCGCCACCGTCATCGAGAATCATGTTGAGCGGTTTGCGATCCTTGCCGAAGAACAGCGTCTGTTCGATACACCAGTCGAATTCCTCTTCGTTCATACCCTTCCATGCGAAGACCGGTACGCCTGCCTGGGCGATGGCCGCTGCGGCGTGATCCTGCGTGGAGAAGATGTTGCAGCTCGACCAGGTGACGTCGGCACCGAGTTCCACGAGCGTCTCGATGAGTACTGCCGTCTGGATCGTCATGTGCAGGCATCCGGCGATACGGGCGCCCTTGAGAGGCTTCTTGCCCTTGTATTCGGCACGCAGTGCCATCAGGCCGGGCATCTCCGCTTCGGCGAGGCGGATCTCCTTGCGTCCCCATTCGGCGAGACCGAGATCCTTCACGGCATACTGATTGGTCTTGTGCGCATACTCACCTTTGGTCACGCGCTTCGGCGTGGGAAGAGCCTTGGCCGCTGCGGCCTTCTTCATCGCACCGTTCGAAGAGACGCCATTGGTGGCCGTACCGTTGGTCGCGGCTTTCCTGATCGTCTTCTTTGCTGATGTTGCCATCTGGTTGAAGTCCTGTTTGAATGGTTGTGTCGTTGTTGTGTCGGTGGATTCGCAGCTCAGGCGAACTGGGCGCGGAACATGTCGACGAGATTGAGATGCTCCCACGGGAACTCGTGGCGACCGAAGTGACCATAGGCAGCGGATGCACGGTAGATCGGGCGGCGCAGGTTCAGCCGCTCGATGATGCTCGCCGGCTTGAGATCGACGTTCTTCACGATGAAGTCTTCGATGAGGTGGGACGGTACCGTGCCCGTGCCGTGCGTATCGACGAGGATGCTGACGGGGTCGGCCACACCGATGGCGTAGGCGACCTGGATCGTGCATTCGCGGGCGATGCCTGCGGCGACGATGTTCTTCGCGAGGTGGCGTGCGGCATAGGCAGCCGAACGGTCCACCTTCGTCGGATCCTTGCCGGAGAATGCACCACCACCGTGCGGAGCGCGGCCACCGTAGGTGTCCACGATGATCTTGCGTCCGGTAAGACCCGTGTCACCGTGCGGGCCACCGATTTCGAACTTGCCCGTTGGGTTGATGTGATACTGTGTGGCGGACGTGATGAGGTGCTCGGGGATGACGGCCTTGACGACGTTTTCGACGACGTCTTCCTTGATACGCGACTGCTTGACGTCGGGATCGTGCTGCGTCGAGACCACGACGGTCGCGACGCGCTTCATCTCGCCGTTGTCTCCGTACTCGATGGAGACCTGGGCCTTCGCGTCGGGACGCAGATAGGGCATGACGGCAGGGGAGTTCTTGCGGATGTCGGCCAGACGCTTCACGAGGTGATGTGAATACTGGATGGTGGCCGGCATGTATTCGTCCGTTTCCGTATTGGCGTAGCCGAACATCATGCCCTGGTCCCCGGCGCCACCGGTGTCCACACCCTGGGCGATATCGGGGGACTGACGGTTGATGACGTTCACGACGGCACACGACTCGCTGTCGAAGCGATACTCCGCCTTCGTATAGCCGATGTCGCGGATGACGCCACGCACCAGCTCGGGGAGGTCGATGTAGGTCGTTGTCGTGATCTCGCCGCCGACGACGATGAGGCCGGTGGTGGCGAAGCATTCGCAGGCGACACGGCCCGTAGGATCTTCCTGAAGGACGTAGTCGAGGACCGCGTCCGATACCTGATCGCAAACCTTGTCCGGATGGCCTTCGGATACGGACTCGGAGGTGAAGATGAAGGAACTCATGAGGGATACCTGAATACGAAAACTGTTCGTCGCGGTTATTGGGACAGCCTGATCACCGAGGCGTCGCCGATGTTGATGGAAGCGAAGCGCCCGCTCACGTCGGCGTTCTCGCCGACGATGGACTGCTCCAGCGTGATGTCGTTCACCGTCGCATTGTCGCAGATGATACTGTCACGAACGATGCTGTTCCTGACCACCGATCCGCGCGAGACCGATGCATAGGGTCCGATGACGCTATGCTCCACCACTGCGGTAGGATCGATGTGGACGGGGGGGATGACGACGCAACCCGGCGGCGTGGCCGGCGCCGAACGCTGGTTCAGCAGGAAGCGGTTCGTTTCGAGCAGCGTTTCGGGCTTGCCGCAATCGTGCCAGCCGTCGACGGCGAACGTGGTGAACTTCTCTCCCCTGTCGACCATCAACTGCAATGCATCGGTAAGCTGGAATTCGTCCTTCGTGCGCATGTCCTTGTCGATCAGCTCCTGCAGGCATTCACGCAGCAGGCGCGGATGCTTGATGTAGTAGAGACCGACGATGGCCATCGTCGACACGGGCGTTTCCGGCTTCTCGACCAGGCGCGTCACGAACGGACCGTCCTGGATCACGACGCCGAAGCGACGTGGGTCGTCGACGTGCTTGACGCCGAGAGAGGAAAATGCCGACGTATGGAGGACGGAGAGGTCGACGTCGAACACGGTGTCACCGAGGATGATGAGAACCGGTTCATCGGCGAGGGATTCGCGTGCGACCCATATGGCATGACCGAGGCCGAGCATTTCTTCCTGCTCGATGAAGGTGCATGGCAGATCGTAGGTCGACCGCACGTAGTCCTCCACAAGGTCGCCCTTGTAGCCGGTGATGATCGTGGCGCTTTCTACGTTCTGCGCCATCAATGCGTCCATGATGTGGCCGAGGATGGGTTTTCCGGCTACATTGACGAGTACCTTGGGCAACGTATGGGTAAACGGCCTGAGCCGGGTACCAATGCCCGCAACGGGGATCAGGGCGTGCATAGGCGCCCAATTTACGGAAAAAGGGGTGCGGGCAGGTGTCGCTTCCTGCTTACTGGAGGCGGATGATCTGGCCCGAGCGGACGATGTCCGAAGCGCGGAGGGAGCGGTTCTTGCTGCGCAGGATGTCGACGCTCACACCGAACTTGTCGGCGATGCTCGACAGGGAGTCGCCCCGGCGAACCTTGTAGGTCTTGGGGAGGCGCTTGGCGCTGCTGGTGCTCGAGCTGCCCTTGGAGAGCTGCGTTCCGCCGTAGACCTTGAGGCGTGTACCGGCGAAGACGGTCCGGCCTTCCACGACGTCGGCATTCCAGCGGCGCAGGTCGGTTTCGTCCACGCCGTAGAGGGCCGCGATACCGCTGAGGTTCTCGCCCTTCTGGACCTTGTGCGTGATGGCCTTGCCCGTGGGCGCGCTGCGCGTGATGGCGGCCACTTCGTTCTTGCCGAGGGAGGTTTCGACCTTGATGTTCGAGCCTACCTTGATGGTGGCTCGCTTCGTCATGCGGTTGAGATCGCGGATGCGTTCCACCGACGTGCCGTAGAGCGTGGCGATGGAGGCCAGGCTTTCACCACGGGCTACATTGTGCTGTACGGTGCGGGTGACGCGGATCTTCTCGACCGATGCCGTGGACGTCGGGCGGGTAGCCTCATCCGTAACGGCCACGATCAACGTGTCGCCGATGTGGATGTTCTCGCGGTCGTACGGAATGTTGTTCCAGTTGCGGAGGTCCGTGAGGCGGACGCCGTATCGCCGTGCTACGCTGTAGAGATTGTCACCGTTCACCACGACGTGGGTGATGGAACTGCGCCGTGCCGTGCTCTGCGTCGTCGATGCGGGGTCGGTGCTGGAATCGACGGCCGGTATGCGTGACGACGTCATGTCCTTGTCCGGACGCGTAGCGGTGGTCGTGGTCGAGCGCTGGTCATTGGCCGCGAGCTGGCGGTCTCCGCCGCCGCCGATGGGAATGCGGAGCGTGGTGCCGCGGCGCAGCTTGCTCTGATAGCCACGGATCTGGTTGACGCTGCTGATGTCGTTGCTCGATACGCCGTATCGCCGTGCGATGGACGCGAGCGTCTCGCCCTTCGATACGGTGTGGGTCATCCACGGACGCTTCTCTTCGTCGGTGAGGGCGGCATAGCGGCGTTGTACGTTCTCCAGCGTGCCCTTGGGGATCTTGAGCGGATAGGCATCCGATCCCGGAGGCGTGCATGTGCGCACGAGCTCGGGGTTCAGCTGCTTCAGGGAGTCGAGGGTAAGATCGGCACAACGGGCCAGTGCCGAGAGGTTCGTCGGCTCCGGTACCATGTAGAGATCGTAGTCGTAGGTAGGGTGGAAGCTCAGCGAGTCGTCCGTGAAGCCGTATTGTTCACGGTTGAGCGTCACGAGCGTCGTGGCGATGTAGAGCGGAACGTAGTTACGTGTCTCGCGGGGCAACTGGGGCTGGATGTCCCAGAAGGTGCCGTTGACGACGCCTGCCTTGCGCATGGCGCGCTTGACGCCGCCGGCACCGCAGTTATAGGCTGCGAGTGCGAGGTGCCAGTCCCCGAGATCGCGGTACAGGTCCTTCAGGAACTGCATGGCGGCTCTCGTGGCTTTCTCCGGATCGCGTCGTTCGTCCACCCAGAAGCTGACGTTGAGGTCGTAATCGAGGCCGGTGGGCTGCATGAACTGCCACATACCGACGGCCTTGGCCCATGAAACGGCGTTGGGGTTGAGACCCGACTCCATCATGGCAAGGTAGACGATCTCCTCGGGCATGTTCTCTTCCTTGGCGACGCGCTTCAGAAGGTCGAACCAGCGGCCGCTGCGTTCCAGCCACTTCTTCATGAACTTGCGGCCCTTGGGCGACGTAAGCAGCGTGATGTGCTTTTCCACGTGCTCGTTGATCGGCAGGGGAATCACCGTATTCGGAACGATGGAGGGCACCTGTACCTTGGGAACGGCGATGGTCTCCACCATTCCCGGTGCACGCGTCTTGTCGACTTCCTCGAAGAGGCGTTCACGAAGAATGAAGACCGACGAATTTTCGTCGAGCTGGTCGATGTTCTGTACGTAGGACTCGTAGTCCTCGATGACGGACTGCGCAAGGTCCGTGAAGTCGGCATTCTCCTCGATGCGGGGATAGCTCGCGAGATCGTTCAGGAGGACGATTGCGAGTTCGAACTGCTGTGCGGCGAGTGCGGTATCCTTCTGTTCGACGAGGGAGAGAGCCTTGAGATAGCGCTGGCGGGCCTTTTCGAGCTGGTCAACCAGCCCTTTGTCCCATTGACCGGATGTGGAAGAACCTTCGTCGAGATCGGAGAATTCATCCGGGAAAACTGTCTTGGACGGTTGGGGTTTCGACGACGGTTGGGGATTTACCTGTTGTGCTTGGGCTGCCGACTGGGCAGTCAGTGAAAGCAACGTGACTGAAGTACCAGTCATGATGCTCAGCATCCATAAACGGCGAATCCTTGCTACGGTCATCGGCTGCTTTCCAGTTTCGAATGGGTTCCTTTTCCACCGGGAGGCAATATACGGCCCTCGGCCTGTAGACTACAAACGAACGGCCGAATTGTTCCATGAACGGAAATTCATGATGGTGAAGCAGTTACCTCCATTCCGCTCACGTCGTTCGCCGTGTTTCAGGGCAGGGACGTCGTGAATCTGCGTAGTCCCGAACCCGTGGACGGAATGCTACCCGATCCGGTTTGTGCCATGACGGCGAGATTGGCCATGCCGACGAATCGATTGGGGACATGGTCGGCCACCGATCGTCGTACTCCTGTACGGTTGCCGCGTACCGACGCTGCAGGACGGTTCACCGCCGGGATGCGGGTCGCCGTATCCGTAGTTCCACGGATGGGAGCGTCCAGTACGACGGTATCGATCCGCGTCACGATGGCCGGCGGAACCGGAGCTCGGCCCGTCGAAAGACGCCCGCCGAAGAAGGCGGCGATCGCCACGGTGGCTGCCGCGGCATACTGCCACCACGAGGGGCCCCGCGTTCCGGATGGACTCCGCCTCCGCGAAGGTCCGGTATCGAATGCCGGATTCGGTGGGGTCAGGGAATCGCGTTCTTCACGGGCCAGCCGTCCATAGGTTCGGAAATCATCGTGCAGGTTCATGGCAGATCCGTCGGTTGATGGCGTGGGTCGTACATATGGAGGCGGTCGGCAAGGCGGCGCTGTGTGGTGAAGAGCCGTGACTTGACGGTTCCGAGTGGAATGTCCAGGGCGTCCGCGATGTCCTGGAGCGACAGCTCCTCGACGTATCGGAGGTGGAAGACGGTACGGTGCTCGACGGACAACGTGGCCAGCTCGTCGTCGAGCACCTTGCGGAACTCCTTCATATCGAGTCGATGTTCGATGTCCGGCGGTTCGAAGCCATGAACTTCCTCGTCCATGGCTTCGTCGTTCCGCAGCGACTTCCAGCGGTATTCGTTCTTGCAGAGATTCCAGGCGCATGAGAACAGCCAGGTGACGAAGGGACGCGTTTCGTCGTAGAGATCCGGGCGCTCCACGATGCGGAGGAAGAGGTCCTGCAACAGGTCGCGTGCCCGTTCCTCGTCCCTGCGAAGCATGGTCGAGAGATAGTAGAGAATACGCCTGGAATGACGGCGATACAGCTCGTGCAGGGCGGCATGGTCGCCGCCCCGTACGAGCTGCATCAAGGTTTCGTCAGGTAGGGGTCGATTCACTGCTGGGTGCGCTTCCGTGCGTCACGGAGATAGGATTCCACGTCGTCCAGATTGCCGCAGATCGTCCCGAAGCGCGTCGCGATGGTGCGGAACCGTTCGGCCTGACCCGCGTCTCCGCCCTCGAGGGCATGCTCGAAGAGGGCGAGGCAGGGGGCGAGATAGTTCTGGATGAACTGCCGATACGATCCGGCGTAGAACGGATGGCGGCCGGGATACCACGGTGCCATCGTATCGTCGAGCCGGAACGTGTTCCATATCCTTGCCGTCCGTGCGAGATGATCGATGCGTTCCTTCGAATATTGCCAGGACAGACCGACGATGTGGAGGTCGGACTTGATCCTTTCGTAGACGGACGTATCGACCGTGAGTGCGAAGTGGATCGGACGGTTCACCGTCCGCGTCGCGACGCTTTCGATGAAGGCCTGCATGGCCTCTTCGGAGTCGTTGTTCGACTTCGGAAGAAGGGAATCGCCGCCGATACCGTGCTGGCGCATGAACGATGACCGGTAGCCATCTTCGGCGATGAGACCGAGATTCATCACCGTCACGTCCTTGCGGACGCCCATGACGGCCTGCAGCATCCAGACCGGGAAGGTATCCGAGTCACCGGCCGTGATTAGTACTGCATTCGGCGAACAGGACTGCAGCATGTTGTAGGCATGGTCCAGAAGGACGGGTGAGATGTTTCCGGTCTCGTGCCAGTGCTTCAGGAATTCGTCCCGTTTGGTCCGGTCCATCATCAGTTCGTAGTACGGCACGAAGTGGCTGCTGAGGATGGCGTAGTCCTTCCTGAGTTCGAAGGCCTTCTGGAGATAGCTGAATCGTGCGCCATCGTTGCCGCCGGCGATCCACATGCACAGGTTGTATTCGAAGGTGCCGGGAACGGCTTCCTTCATGCGTGCGAGAATCGTCGCGAGTTCGTCGACCTGCGGATCCTTGAAGATGCTGCCACGGAAGCCCACGTACCGCCGGGCGCGGAAGAGATTGTACCATGCCTTCGCGTTGCCGGGATCGGATTTCACCACGCCGTTCCATGCCTCCACCTGATCCTGATACCACTTCTGCGACATGTTGATATCCACCATGCTCGGGATATCCTTCGGCTCCGTACCCATCGCGAGGGGCGGTTGGTAGAGGAGGCCGATGAGGATGACCGACAGGAGCATTGCCTTGAACATGTTCGTTCCTTGTACTGTAACTATTGGCGTTGTTTCGACTTGGTTGTATCATGGTTCCCGGTACCCTGGAACCTCGTACGATACCCTGTACACGCCAGGTCGAAAAAGGTTCATTCTGTAACCGAACACCCATCCGGGCGTTGTGTGCCTGGTCCACAATACTTGCGCGCATGGCCAAAGCTGAGACGATACGGGAGGAAGTGCTGCCTGGGCTTTTCGCCAAGGTACGTGATGGTGATGAACAGGCCTTTGCCGCGATGTATCGACATCTGCGTCGCCCGTTGATGGCATACTGCATCGCCATCACCAACGACTATGAAGTCGCCCAGGATGCCTTCCACACGACGGTCCTGTCGGTATTCGAACACCGGCATGACTACCGCAACGGAAACCTGATGGGGTGGATCTTCACCATTGCAAGGAACACATGCCGCTCGATGGCGCGGCGTGACAGGAAGCGCGTACCGATGGACGTCGTACCGGAACCATCGATCGATGCATCGAATCAGATGGCCGGCGATGAGAAGCAGTTGATCCAGGAGTCGATCATGAAGCTTCCCGAAGAATTCAGACAGGTCATCCTGTTGAAGTACTTCGGTGACATGTCCGTGGAAGAGATCGCAGCTTCGGAAGAAATATCGACGGATCTCGTCAAGGTCCGCCTCTATCGCGCGCGCAAGCGCCTCGACGTTCTACTTCGTCCCCATTTCGAGCCACATACATGATTCCAGACGACAAGCATCTCCAGGAAGCACTCGACGACCTCCTCGCCAGGATGGAGCCGCAGATGCTGCATACGAGAGACGTCGTGATCGACGGAATGAAGCGACGGAACAAGCTCCGCCGTTATGTCGTCGGTGGCGGCACGGCACTCGCCGTTTCGCTGCTCGTCGGTACCATGCTGTTCGCACCGACGACCGGACCCGATGATCCGACGTCGGTTTCGCCACGATCCACGACCGAACGCATCGTCGCACGGGAAGCCGATGTGACGAACGCGAACGGACCTGTCGCGGAGCCGGAGGAAACGCCTTCGCAACGAGTAGCACCTCAACAGAAGAACACTGCCTATACCATGATTCCGACAGCGGATTCACAACGGATCGTCAAGGAACGGGAGCGTCTGCTCATGGACCGTGACGAGGATGGCTTCATCGAAGAGAGTACGCGTATCTCTTCACGGGCCATGACGGCGGTACGTGCGAACGATCTCGTCCAGGCTGCACAGACGTACAAGGGACTGGCAGGGCTGTGCGCCAAGCGCGCGCATTGGACGCAGTCCGTCGCAGCCTACGATTCGGCTCTGGTCTATGCGAACATGATCGGTGACGATGCTCTGATCCATGATCTGCGCACCCGCCGCACGATGGCCGCTCATCGACGCGATTCGAGCATGGCCAGATAGATCGATATCGTATCGTAGTGAAGATCGATGGACGGGAATCGTGCTCATGGTACGGTTCCCGTCGTCGTATGGACCATGTTCGTCGATGGTCTCACTCTTCCCGATGCCATGTCGCCCCGACTTTTTCACGGGTGATCCTGAGCCTGCGTATCATGGCTTCCTGTCGTTGACCGATGACGTCCACTACGACGCCATGAACCTGGATCGTCAATGGTGAACGGGACTTCGCCCATTCGGGTAATGACGACAACGGCCAGCGCAATGTCCTGCCGAGTGCCGTCGTAGCGTCGGCGGACCATACGACGGAATCGTCGACCACGGCATCGACGGTCACGAAGCGGATGGACGTATCGCTGACGACGTCGACCCTCACGAGGATATCGGGGTCGGTGGCCTTCATCACGGTGTCCACGTCGACGTCGAGGATGATGCTGAGGAAGGGAGGGGGCGACGGGAGATGCCGTTCGACGACGATACGAACGCGTTCGTTCATCACGAGTCCTTCGCTCGTCATTACGCTGTCCCTCGTCTTCGTCCGTGAGCGTTCGACCAGGATCGTGTCCTGCCGTCCGGTGCGGTATGGATCGATGATCGTGATCGTATCCGTCGTTTCCGAACGGTATTCCATACGGCGAAGTTCCGGTGTCGATACGACGGTGTTCCAGTGGATATCCACCGAAAGTCCGAGCTCCGTCGGTGAGACGGGAGCATTGCCGATCAACGAGCCGAACGTCGCCGATACGAAGAGCCCTGGCTCCAGGGCCATGCGTCGTGAAATGTCGATGGTGGTCATGGCCCGCAGGAAGGCCAGGGGGCGAACGCTCAGACCGTCGATCGAGCCTTCCGTTCGTATGCGCTCGCGTCCGCCGCCGAGATAGGATACGCCGTCGGGATCGCGGATGCGTTCGACGTCGCGGATGGAAGCGCTCAGTGGAATGACGATTCCGCCACCGCCTTCGAACGAAAGATGACGACCGATGCGCAGGACTGCTGACAGTGATGCCGACATGGTCGTCCATGACGTCGACAGTTGATGCACGAACGTGCCTGGAACGGCTGCACCGTCGACGTTGAACGTCGTGGGTTCCGTCGTCTCGTAGTCCAGACGCATGAACGAGCCGCGCAGCCGTGTGCGGAACGACAGGACATCGTCGAACGGGAGCGATGCTCCAATGCCTCCGCCGTAGATCGTACCGATGCTTCCCGAGATCGTATTGCTGTTCGGTGAAAGCTGAACGGGGCCGAAGGTGTGGTCGGCTGCGCCCGCCACGGCATAGCCGATCGACATACCGCCGAACAACGTCGGTGTATCCGATGCATACGCAGTCGATACTGCGGAAAAAATGAACAGGATGGCGACGACGATGAAGCGCATGGATGCCCGCTGCTGTCGGAAATGCACGGTCAGAACATCTCCATCATGGATCTGTGTCATGCACCGATACCGTGATCATGGAAGAGCAACAATCATGCCGACACATGACGTTCGGAACGATCATCTCACGATCATCGGCACGACGATCGTCGATCTTCCTGCGCTCAGTCGTACGAAGTATGTTCCCCCGGCCAATGCACCGGTTTCGACGGCGAGAGATCCGGATGACGGAGACGTCAGGATATCCGGTGTCAGATCCATGACGACATGGCCGGTGTTGTCGTAGACCACGAGCGATGTCGCCCTCTTGTTCGTAAGGTCGTACGTGAAGGACGCTCCGTCTTCGACTGGTGCCGGACGGATGGAGAGCATCAAGCCACTATCGTTGGCATTGACGAGCCGGCCCTCCGCGTCGTCGACCGAGATCGTGGCTTCACTGCCGGAGGTCGCGATATCCACCGGCATTCCCGTAGCCGAATACCATCGGATGTTGTCAATGATGATTCTCGTCGAGCTCGCATCGCCCAGTGTGAGCATGTAGTCGTTCGAGACGAGGATCGATCCCGTTCGTCTGCCGGATGGCGCGAAGCGGTGTCTCGTCCATCTGCGTCCATCGGCGATGGAGTCCGTGATGTAGGATGTGAGCGGAATGATAACCGAAGCGTTGTGGTGGATGGTCAACTGGCAGGTCCGTATCGAATCGGGAAGATCGAAGCCGAGTACGACGTCCATCCTGACGGTGCTGCCGATGTTGCCATGTCCCGTTTCGGTCGCGAAGCGCAGGTTTGGATGAGGCAGCAAGGTGGAATCGACGAGGCCCTGCAGCGGGATGCGATACTCTTTCGGAGCCGATCCGTTGACGGCCTTGATCACGAGTGTCGCATGACGGGCGTTACTCGCGCTGCGCGGGTCATAGGCGATGCCGATGTTCAGGGATGATCGCTCCGACATGACCAGCGGGAACGCAGGAAGGGATAAGGTCCGGAAGTGCGCTGAGTCAGGTCCTGTGATGATCGCCGATACGACGACGATATCCGGTCCCGACGTCACGGTGAACGTGGCGATGCCATCGCGGATACTGTCCACGGCGGGGCTGACGATCGTCAGCCTATCCGGAACGCCGATGACGGTCGTATCGGGTAGCGGTGGCAGTGACGGTTCGACACGGCCGATGATGGTGGACGGGAAGTTCTGTTCCTGGCCGTTGATGAGCGCCGTAACCCAGAGACGGATGGTATGCTGGGCCGCGGTACCCTTCGGATCGTGCCGGACATCGATACGGTAGGTAGAGAAGGGTGGTACTACGATAGGGGGCGGTTCCCGCGATATACTGAAGTACCCCGCATCCGGTCCCGACATGAAGATGTCCATGATCGAAATCTCGCCGACGTCGGACTGGAACATGATCGTCTCGGTGCCGACGCTGTCGACCGATCTGCTGACGATCTGCAGGGTGTCTGGAGTGAAGCCGATCTTGCCGGGTTCGGGAATCGGGCGGCCCTTTCCGATGAAGAGGACATCCATGCCGTCGACCCCGTCCGTTGCGGATATGACGTTCAGCGCATAGCCCGGGGCTTGGGGTGTGAACGTATAGGGAATCTCGTTCAATCCGGGTTTGATCACCACGGTATCACTGGTGCCGATGCGCAGGAAATTCCTGTTGACGTTATGGAACGAGACGGTGACGTCCTGGTCCGATGTCCCTACGATCCATCCGTAGCTGGTGGAGGATGTGCCGACGTCGACGGTGCCGGCATTCCACGTGCCATGCATGACCGTGAATGCGCGAAGCCTTCCGACTGCCTTGCCCTCCATGACGTAATACTTGACATACGGGCCACTGGTGATCACGAGCGTGTCGGTATGTGCACCGATGGATTGCGGGGCGAAGACGATGGGAATGCTGAGGGTGTCATCGCCACCGGATGGCTCGAGCAGTACTTCCGTGGCGCTGGCGAGGTCGGCGGAGAAATGTGGTCCGGGCGTGCCACTATGCCATGCGACCGATATCGTCCGGTCGACGGTATATCCGTTCCTGATGATGATGGTTTCCTGTCTGCTGTCCCCGACGATGCAATCGAGAAAGTGCAGGATGCCTTCTACCGGACTGATGTGAACCGAGTCCAGTTGTGCGGACGACGTGCCGAAGCCGAGCAGGATACAGCCGATCAGTATCGATGTTCTCATGAAACGCATGCCGACATTCCCGCTGTTGCTGAAGCTCGTCCCGTTCGTCGATATGATGCCCAATGCTGCGAGTGCATAACGCCTGAAAAATAGCGCGGTTACATTCATGATCGTACGTCTTCGGATGTCCATGATGTACGGGAACTTGCGACATCCGATGCGCTTGCCCGACCTGCGGCCCGGGGAGGCCCCGTTGCCGATCCGGTTCTTGGCGATCATCTCGATGGCGAGAGTATGCCCTTACCCGGATGAGTACACGATGCCATGTAGTCGATGCGCATGCGTAGCAGTCTGTTCATGGTCGCACGGAATCCATGGGCATCGAGGACATGGACGTCGGGCTCGATGAATCGGAAGAGCTGATGATCGTTGTCGTTGAACCGTGTGATGTTGAGGAACCGGCCTATGGCGTTGCCGATCCGTCTGCCCATATCGGTCGTGTCGTATCTGTGTGGAACGACGATGAGAATATCGACGTCGCTGCCGATGGCGGCATGACCGTAGAGCGCTCCGTCGAGAAAGCGTATCAGCGGATCGAGGACGTCGCGTAATGCCCTGTTGTCCTGATGATCGAACAGCCATGCCGGCGACGTGTCGGAATGATAGACGAGATGGAGGCGATGTTCGATGGCGTCGTTGCATGGATCGAACCAGGCGCCGTCGTTCGGCTGCTCACCGGCATTGCCGTCGAGTGAATGGATCATGGCCGCTCCGGATGAATGGTGAAGGACTGTTCCTGCACCATCGTATTCCCGAAGCGGCGAAATGTGACGGATGCTACTTGACGATGAACGTACCGTCGGGAACGGAGTGAATGTACGTGCCCGGTTCGAGCGTCGCATCCACGATCGTACCGAGCCACCGACCCAGGAGATCGTATGCATCGAGATGGACGTACTTCTGTTCCGTCACCGTGAGATGCAGTCGCCCATCCGTCGTCCGTGTGCACGATACGCCCGGCGACGTGACGTCGATGACCGATAGCGGACCGTCTTCGAGACGGCCGAGACTCCTGAGTGTACGCCCGGCGAGTTCCGGACCGTCACCGTCATACTTCGTAGCTCTGAAAACGGCGTTGTTCACCGGAGTCTGTCCTTGCCGATAGATGGTGCCGTTCCCGACCGGGCTGACGTAACGCCATACTTCGTCGCCGTTCATGGTGACCTCCACGAACGAACCGCTCGGATCGAGGCAGACCAACGTGTTGCCGTTGCGCAGCCGTGCCGCGCTTCCGCCGATCGTCGCATAGAAATGCGTGTTCCGAGGTGCCTGGAATGACCATGCGGGAGTTGACGGCCCGAACGGTGCCGGCGACGTCGTGACGTACTTCCCGTCCGTACCGAGCGGCGGGATGATTTCCTCGACGGTCGAATAGGAGCTGTCTCCACGCCCACGGCCGTTATTGAAGATCATGATGTTGCCTTCACCGGGCATTCCTTCGCCGATCCATCGCGCATCGTGCTGGACGTAGAGCCTGCGGTCGGCCGTATCTCCGGCGCGATAGTTGACGGCATTGCCCCAGCGGTAGACGATGTTGCCGGTCTTGCGGTCGATGACGATGACTTCGTTCATGTTGCGCATGCTGACGAGGATCTCGTCACGCGCAGCATTGTAGCGAACGCTGTTCATGTGCAGCCAGTCGGCGGTGACGGGCCCGGTGTTGATGTCGATGCGCTCGCGGAGCGCCGCCACGTCTCCGAAATTGGCGCGTGCAGGATTGGCATCCTGGACGAGGTGATCCCACGCCTTCCATTCCCATACGATTTCGCCCGAGCGTCCGCCGGTCGGCTTGACTTCGACGATGCGTTCGGTCCATACGGCATTCTCCGTGATCCGCTTCGGAATGCGGCCGGCAGAGAAGGCACTGTCCCAGGACTGCCGTTCGCGTACCAGCAGCAGGATGTTGCCGTTCGGTAGTAGCTCGACGTCGTGGTGGGCGCGCTGGTCCTGTCCCTGGTATTCATAGCGCCAGATGACGTCGCCATCCCAACTGATCTTTTCCACGATTCCGCCGGCACCCTGGTCGTCGAGCGGGAGACCGTCACCCGGTGTCGCTGTGCGAAGCAGCACTCCGCCTTCCATCAGCATCGCTGACTGCGCCGGTCTGAAACTGCCCGACCATGTATGAACGATCTCGCCCTTGTTGTTCATCAGATACGTTATAGTGGAGTTGAGCGGTGCGAAGAGCGTATATCCGTTCATGGCGCGTTCTTCGTCGAGAACGACGGTGCCTACCGTCTGCGCCGACGACGGGCGGACATTCGCTTCGAGTCGTACGTCGATGCGTTTGCCTGTGGATGTCGTGACCGTCAATGTGCCGTGCAGCAAGCCGAAACGATCGGGTGTGCAGCGAACCCATACCGTACATGGTGCCGTCGGTTTGACGGTATATGGAAGCCGGGGTGGCGACGACAGTTCGAAACACTCCGATCCAGTGACGGCGACGCCATCGATGACGGCACTTCGCGACGGTATGCTGAAGACGACGGGCAGTACCGACGATCTGCCCGGTACGGCATTCGCGAACGAAAGGAACGCTGCGGAATACCTGAGAGTGTCTTGTGGCCGTGCACGGCCGGTGAGGAAGGCGATGTACGGGCTGAAGCTCCACGAGGTTTCGATCGCGATGGTCGCCGTATCCGCGTTGGCTTGCGTCGGAACGTAGGCGACGGTGAGGGTGAGGGAATCGCCCTTGCCGATACGATACGGGAGCTCGGGCATGCGCTTATACGTGAATGGCGTTTCGGACAGATCGTAGATGTAGTGGATCCATCCGGGGGCGTTGCCGGTATTGACGATCTTGAACGTGCGTTCGACCGTATCGCCCGCGACGATAGTGCCGAAGTCGACGACCGCCGGACCCGACAGCGCGGCAGAGCGTGTGCTCGCACCTCGGATCGAGATCTGCGTTTCGACGGTACCGCCGTCGGGTTGCCTGTATTGGAAGGAGCAGGTCCAGAGGATGCTCGCAGCGGGCTGTATGGGCAGGATGGCGAACGTCGCCGTCGCTGAATCGTGCGCCTTGATCGTCTGGGGCAGGGCGAATCCATGAAGCACGTAGGGATTCGCATCGCCATCGCAATACGATTGCGGTGCGGAGAGAAGAACGTCCCCGTGATTAGCCAGACTGAAAGTGAAACTAGTCGTGTCACCGACGACAATATCGCCGAGTTCAATGACGTCAGGTGTCACATTCAGTTGGGCTTGTGTACGTAACGTATAGGACAGAAGAAGCGCGATGACGATGCACGACGTTCGCAACGTTCGCATCATGTCTGGTTGTTGTAGTCGCTTCATGCGGAAATGCGGTGAGGACGAAGGAACATTCTGTTATCTGGAGTAGTAGACAACGATTGGTGCCTGTTGTGTGAGAATGGCGTCATCGATGTGTTACGGAGAGGCAATGAAGAAAAAAATCATTTCTGATCGTACTCTGCAATCGCTTGCAATTCAATCTCTTGCAGGGTCCACTTGGTCATCAGTTGACCGGTCGGTCGGAAATTATTGTCTGTCCTTCAGTAACGAATTCGCAAATTGTGAATCTATTGAGCAAACAGCAACGTGGCAATCGTCTTTCACAGGACGAGTTTCACAACCCAGTGCAACAATTCGAAAGGTCTATCCATGAGGATCAATACCTCTATGGCCGTCCCGTATTCGGACCGGTCCAAGCCGTGGTCAGCCATGCTGACGATGGTTACAATGTTCCTGCTGATGTCCATTGCGGCATTCGCCCAGACAGGTGAAATCAAGGTCACGGATCCTGCGGAAGGCAAGCAATTCGACGTAGGATCGGAAGTGACGATCCGCTTCTATCTCACGATGCCGAAGGAAGTGATCGAACGCGGTAACTATTTCACCATCGAGTACACGACCGACAAGGAGCAATGGTACACGATCGTCGAAGAAATCCGCAATGAAGGCGAGGAAGTCGTTTACAACTGGAAAACATCGGAAAAGCTGGAAAGCGGTAAGTATCTGATACGTATCCGCGAGATGCCGAACCGTGAGCTGAAGCCCCTGATCTACCATCAGGATGGCTATAGCGGCTGGTTCGAACTGATCCGCCCGTGCGATGTCCCGGCAATCAACACGGAGTTGAAGTCCGTCCGTGTCTGTGAAGGTGATGCCGTTGAGTTCAGCCTCAAGGTTGATGCACGTGAACCGGTCTATGAATGGTACCGTGATAATGAAGTATATGCGATCACGCAGGAACCTTCGCTGCTGGTCGAAAGTGCCGGTCCCAAGACGGTCGGCGAATACTACGTCATCGTCAAGGAGGCTTGCGGTGTCGAATCGAAGTCCAACCGTGCCCGCATCGATACCTACGTCAATCCTTCGATCACGCAGCAACCTGTTTCGTCGGTCGCGATGTGCGAAGGCGAGTCCATCACGCTTAACGTCAAGGCCGCGGGTAACATCGCTTCCTATCAATGGCGCCACAATGGCAAGGATATCGAAGGCGCAACGGGAACGTCGCTCTTCATCGATCCTGTCAACACGTCGACGATCGGCGAATACGATGTCGTCGTGACGGGCATCTGCCCAGTCTCCGTCACATCCGAACCGACGACCATCACGGCACGCATGCGCCCCGTCTTCACGAGCCAGCCGGAAGGCGCCGCTCTCTGCGCAGGTACGACGACGACGCTGTCCGTTACGGCTGAAGGCGAAAATCTCGCATATCAATGGTATCGCGACGAAGTGCTCGTTCCCAACGCAACGTCGTCTACGCTCGAAGTTCGTGCCGAGGAACCGGGCGCCTACGTATGCATGATTCGCTCGATGACGCCGAATCCCCAGAACTGTGCACAGGATATCTATTCCAGTATCGCTCGTATCGCACAGTTCACGCCTCCGGCCATGGTCATCCAGCCGACGTCGCAAGATGGCTGTCTCGGCAGCTCCGTCACCTTCGTCGCTTCGGCACAAGGTAACGGCCTCTCCTACGAATGGTACAAGAACGGTGTGAAGGTTCCTGGCGGCAATTCCTATGCTCTCGTCCTCAGCAACCTGACACCTGCCAATGCCGGTAACTATTCCGTCCGTATCACGGGTACGTGCGATCTTTCCATCGAAAGCCAGGTCGCTACGCTGACGATCATCAAGCCCGTGACCCTCGTTACGAATCCTGCCGATCAATCCGTCAATATCGGCGAGCGCGTCGAACTGACGGTCGCCGGTACGGACGTTCGCGATATCCAGTGGTACCGTAATTCGCAGCTCATCCCGGGCGCGACGAACGACACGCTCGTTATCGAGAATGCCACTCTCGCAAATTCGGGTGTCTACAATGCCATCCTCCGCAATGGCTGCGGTGCCGTCACGTCGGGATATGCCCGTGTACGTGTCAAGGATCCGGCTTCGCTGCGCCCCGAACTGACGCTGTCCCAGGCTTCCGCGGACTTCGGTGAAATTCCGAAGGGCTACGACAAGGAAATGACGATGACGAACGTGATCAAGAATACGGGCAAGGCTCCGCTCGAGATCAGCTCCATCGTCGTTACCGGTGAAGGCTTTGCAGTCGT
Organism: Candidatus Kapaibacterium thiocyanatum; assembly: GCA_001899175.1. NCBI lineage: Bacteria > Pseudomonadati > Bacteroidota > Eximiradiia > Eximiradiales > Kapaibacteriaceae (SeqCode) > Kapaibacterium (SeqCode) > Kapaibacterium thiocyanatum (SeqCode). The sequence continues at coordinate 170,140 of MKVH01000025.1, forward strand.
GACTGCGCCCGCACTTCCGCTCACCATTCCCGTCGATGGTACGGCTACGGTCGTGCTTTCCGCTACGGCTGCCAACGTCGGTGCATTCACGGGTCTGATGACGGTATCGTCGACGAACGCTCCCGTTCCCAGCGAAGCCATGGTACTCAACGCCCAGGGCGTGGTGCGCTATGGTCACTCCGACAAGCTCGACTTCGAGAAGGTCATCGAAGATGCTTCGAAGGAACTGTGCGTCACGCTGACGAATACGTCTTCGGTCGCTATCAAGATCGACAACGTGACGATCGACGGTACGGACAAGGCGCTCTTCACGGTCGTTTCCACGATGCCGATCGACATCGCTGCCGGCGCAACGGCTGAAGTCTGCGTCAAGTTCGCGCCGGGTTCGCAAGGTCCGAAGGATGCCGTCCTCAACATCATGTCGTCGACGGGTGGTAATTCGTCGCTCGCTCTCGTCGGTACCGGCGACAAGTCCGTATCGGTCGAAGAAGGTGATGATGTGAGCCGTACGCTCGCAGTATTCCCGAATCCGGCTACGGACAACGTGACGGTTCGCCTCGCCGATTCCAATATCCTCGGCGTCGATATCGTTAACGTAACGGGCATGCGTATCGTCACGCTCGAAGGATCGTCGCAGGAACTGCGCTGGAATACCCGCGATGCTTCCGGTACGCTCGTTCCCACCGGTATCTACACGCTCGTCATCCGTATGGCCAACGGCACCAGGATGGTACCCGTAGCTATCGTACGATAAGCTTCCCCTAGTCTCCCTCCCTCCCTCATCACGACGGGCTTGTATTCACTCTGTGAATATGAGCCCGTTGTCTTTTTGGTATATCCATCTCGCAGGCGACGGCACTCGGCGATATGGTCACGATGACGCATATGATGATATGTCATCGTTGGTACGTAAGGCCGACAAGAGAAACGCGGAGTATGTAGCTACGGCGCGAGGCACCTGTTCCTTGCCCGGATACATTCGTTCGATAGGAGGACGAGCGGCCAGGATGAAGGGGTGTGCAGCCATCGCCGGAACAACGATAGAGGCCGGACCTTCCTTCACTTGGAGTACTTCGCGAAGAACAACCGCTTGGTGAACTCTGCCGCACCGATATAGAGAATGACGATGCAGGTCATCATCGCCAGGAATGCCGGTGGCAGAGGGATGAAGGAGAACCATGCGCCCGCTGGAGTATAGGGCAGGATGAGCGTGACGGCGACCACGCATAGTGTCGTCACGAGCAGAGGCGCAGAAGGTCTGCTCCTGAAGAAGGGAAGTCGCGTACGGACGACCAGGACGATGAGGGCGGCCGATACGACGGATTCGACGAACCATCCTGTCCGGAATTCATCGGGGCCTGCATGGAGCACCAGCATCAGCGCACCGAACGTCAGGTAGTCGAATATGGAGCTGAGCAGCCCGAAGACGATCATGAAGCGACGGATGAAGGCGATATCCCATTTATGCGGCTGCTGCGTCCAGTATTCGTCGACACGGTCCGACGCGATCGTCATTTCCGGAAGGTCGGTGATGAGGTTGGTCAGCAGGATCTGCTTCGGAAGAAGGGGCAGGAAGGGTAGAATGAGGGAAGCTCCTGCCATGCTGAACATGTTGCCGAAGTTGGCGCTGGTCGCCATGAAAATGTATTTAAGCGTATTGGCGAACGTCGTTCGTCCCGCACCTATTCCTTCGATGAGCACGGCCAGATTCGGTTCGAGAAGGACGATGTCCGCGGCATCCTTGGCGACGTCCACCGCATCCTGGACGGAGATGCCTACATCCGCGCTGTGCAATGCCGGTGCATCGTTGATGCCGTCACCCATGTAGCCGACGACGCAGCCGGTCTGCTTCAGCGCACGTACGATGCGTTCCTTCTGATTGGGTTCGATTTCGGCGAAGATGTCGGTGTCGAGCGCACGGCGAGGGAGGGCCGCATCGCTCAGCGTATGCAGATCGGATCCTGTCAGGATTCTCGTCTCCGCCAGACCGACCTGGGCGCCGATCCGTTTCGCCACCAGTGCATTGTCGCCGGTGATCATCTTGAGCTGTACGCCCAGCCTCAGCAACGATGCTACGGTATCGGCGATATCCTCCTTCAGTGGATCGTTCAATACCAGAAAGCCGAGGAAGGTCATGCCCGCTTCGTCGTCCTTCCGGATGGTCTGCGTATCGTTCATGTCACGGATGGCGACGCCGAGCGTCCGGAAGCCCTGTTCGCTGAGTGTGGAATACTGCTTCCTCACGACATCCAGCAACTCGTTCGTCATCTCGGTCACCGCATCACCCTGTTCGATCCTGGTGCAGACGTCGAGGATGTTGAGTACGGCACCCTTCGTGACCATGACATGTCGTCCGTCATTCGACGCGAGGATGCTCAGACGTTTGCGTACGAAGTCGTACGGTACTTCGTCGAGTCGCTGCCAGGCATCGATGCCATCGACCTTCTGCTGACAGATGGCGGTGTCGATAGGATTTGTGAATCCGCTCTGCAATCTGGAATTCAATGCCGCATGGAAGAGGACGTTCTCGCTCGGTTGTCCATCCACCGACAGGGCTCCATGAAGGTGGACCGTTCCCTCCGTCAGCGTGCCGGTCTTGTCCGAACACAGGATATTCATGCTGCCGAAGTTCTCGATGGCCGTCAATCGTTTGACGATGACCTTCTTCGTCGCCATCACGCGTGCACCTTTCGAAAGATTGACGCTGATGATGGCAGGAAGGAGCTGTGGAGTCAGACCTACGGCGAGTGCCAGGCCGAAAAGGAAGGAGTCGAGAATCGGCTTCGCGAGATAGACGTTGATGGCGAAGACCGCAATGAGAAGGAGGAGCGTCAGCTCCATGAGCAGGAAGCCGAAGCGATGGATGCCGCGTTCGAAATCCGTCTGCGCCGGACGCAGGCGCAGGCGATCCGATATCGCACCGAATGCGGTGTTGCGCCCCGTCTCGACAACCAGAGCCTTGCCGTTACCGCTCACGACATGCGTTCCCATGAACAGTGCGTTCGTACGATCGGCGAGCGGTGTGTCCACTGCAAGGACGGCGGGAAGTTTTTCGACCGGAAACGTTTCACCGGTCATCACCGCTTCATCGACGAACATATCCGTCGATTCCAGCAATGCGCAGTCGGCCGGTATGCCGGAGCCTGCGGAGAGGGTGACGACGTCTCCCGGAACAACGTCCGTTATCGGAATCCTAACCGTTGTCCCATCCCGTATTACCGACGCCGTCAGCTTGACGATGGCGAGCAGCTCTTCCACGGCAGTAGCGGCCCCATACTCCTGCCAGAAGCCGAGCAGGCCGCTGATGAGTACGATGCAGCAGATGACGATGGCGTCGATGGTGTCGCCGAGAAGCAGCGACAGGATGGTCGCTGTAAGGAGCATGAGCACGATCGGATTCATGAACTGTCGTGCGACGAGGATCGGAATGTTGCTGCGCTTGCGCTGGTTCAGGGTATTGGCGCCATAGCGCTGCAGACGTTCCCTGGCTTCGGCGGATGAAAGACCGGACGCACCGGTGCCGAGCATGCTGTACAGCTCCGTTGCCGACAGGGACCAGAACCTGTGCCCGTCGTTCGTTGTGGTGGTGTCGGGCGACGTACCGTTCGTCCGGCGATGCTGTCCGTCCGTCATGATGCTCACCCTTCATCGTTGATGATCCGGAATGGTATGCTTCGACAGGGGATCGCACATAAGGTCGAGTCCGGTTCACGATGGATTCGGGTACTCCTTCATGACCGACGTGCTATCCAATGTACGATACTATCCACGGACGGGAACGATGGACGATTCGGGTGTTGGGACCCGGCCCCGTCATGACGCGTGCAGTATGATCAAACGTCGACCATCGCGAAGACCTTGCTGTACTTGACCAGTCCCGCGACGTTGTCGAGAGCGCCGTCCTGTAATGTCATGACCATGAACGGATCGTCGACGCCGTATTCGTTGTCGAGACCGAACCTGCTGGCCTTGACGAATCCGAAACGTCCGTAATAGTCCGGCTCACCGAGTACGACGACGAAGTCCGCGTTCAGGCCGCGTGCGCGGTCGAGTCCCTCGCGGATCAGATCCGAGCCGATGCCGCTGTTCTGGAGATCGGGCAATACCGCAACCGGGGCGAGGCCAAGGCCACGGATCGGATGGGCGCCGATGGTTACGGGACTGAACATGATGTGACCGACGACGAAGCCCTCCACGTCGGCGACGAGGTTGATGACGGCATCACCTGCATTGCGCAATGCGTCGACGAGGTTCGATTCGAGGACGGTCGGAAATGCGGAGCGATTGACGTTCCGTACGGCTTCGATATCAGCGGCCGTTTCGGGTCTGATGACGATCGTCATGATGATCGTGAAATGATTACTGGAAGAACGTGACATCGGCGGTGTGGTGCGCATCATGAAGGGGAGGCCCACCCGGTCACGTCAATATATCCCGGTCGCAGTGAAATCGTATGCCTGTCGTAGGAATGCCGTAGTAACGGAAGACCCGGTCCGAGAAACTCGGACCGGGTCGGGGCTTCATCATTCCGAATGCGTCGAACGTTTCGTCTCAGGGCTCACTTCGCATGCGAAGCGATGAGATTCAGCGCGCTACCAGCCTTGAACCAGCCGATCTGCTGATCGTTCATCGTGTGGCGGAGCTGGATGGTTTCCGACGAGCCATCGCTGTGCGTGATGACGACAGGCAGGAGTTGTCCGGGCGTCAGCAGATCGATGTCGATGTTGAAGCGATCGTCTTCCTTGATCCTGTCGTAGTCGGCAGGATTGTTGAAGATCAGAGGCAGCATGCCCTGCTTCTTGAGATTCGTTTCGTGGATACGGGCGAAGCTCTTGACGATGATCGCCTTGCCACCGAGGAAACGGGGTTCCATGGCGGCGTGCTCGCGGGAGCTGCCTTCGCCGTAGTTCTCGTCACCGACGACAACCCAGTTCACACCGCGTGCCTTGTAGTCGCGGGCGACGGCAGGCACTTCACCGTAGTCGCCGGTGAAGGTGTTCTTGATGTTGTTGGCGGTATCGTTGACGTAGTTGATGGCGCCGATGAACATGTTGTTCGAGATGTTGTCCAGGTGGCCACGGAAGCGGAGCCACGGTCCTGCCATCGATATGTGGTCCGTCGTGCACTTGCCCTTCACCTTGAGGAGCAGGGGCATGGAGCTGTATTCTTCCTTCCTCGGTGCCGTGAAGGCCTTCAGTGCCTGGAGGCGCTGGCTTTCGGGAGCGATGATGACGTCGATGCCCGATCCGTCTTCGGCAGGTTTCACGTATCCGTCAGGATCGGGGACGAAGCCGCCTTCAGGCAGTTCGAGACCTTGGGGGGCTTCGAGCATGACGCCGTTCACGGGCTCCTTCATGAAGTTGACGGTGAGATTGCCGGCGAGAGCGAAGGCTGCCACCGTTTCTGGTGAAGCGACGAAGGCGTGCGTTTCCTTGATGCCGTCGTTCCGTCCGGTGAAGTTCCGGTTGAAGGACGTGATGATGGAGTTCTTGTCGCCGGGCTGTACGTCGTGGCGCTTCCATTGTCCGATGCACGGACCGCAGGCATTGGCGAGCACGGTACCGCCGATGGCTTCCATCTTCGCGAGGATGCCGTCGCGTTCGATCGTCGCGCGCACCTGCTCCGAACCGGGCGTGATGGTGAATTCGCTCTTGGCCTTCAGGCCATGCTTCGCGGCGAAGTCGGCGATGGCGGCAACGCGCGACATGTCCTCGTAGGACGAGTTCGTGCACGAGCCGATGAGGGCCACGCGAAGTTCTTCGGGCCAGTTGTTCTCCTTCACGGCCTTGACGAATTCGCTGAGTTCCATGGCACGGTCGGGCGTGAAGGGACCGTTGATATGGGGTTCGAGTGCATCGAGATCGATATGGATGACCTGGTCGTAGTAGGCGTCGGGATTGGCGATCACTTCATCGTCGGCGCGGAGGTGCACTGCGACGCCGTTGGCGAGATCCGCCACGTCGTTGCGTCCCGTTGCCCTGAGATAGCGTTCCATCGATCCATCGTAGGGGAAGATCGACGTCGTGGCACCGATTTCCGCACCCATGTTGCAGATGGTGCCCTTGCCCGTTGCGCTGAACGAGGCCGTTCCGTCACCGAAGTACTCGACGATGGCACCCGTGCCGCCCTTGACGGTGAGGATGCCGGCGAGTTTGAGGATGACATCCTTCGGGCTCGTCCATCCGTTCATCTTGCCGGTGAGCTTCACACCGATGAGTTTGGGCATCTGCAGTTCCCAGGGCATACCGGCCATGACATCCACCGCATCGGCACCACCCACGCCGATGGCGACCATGCCGAGGCCACCCGCATTCGGCGTGTGGGAGTCGGTGCCGATCATCATGCCACCGGGGAAGGCGTAGTTTTCGAGGACGACCTGGTGAATGATACCCGCGCCCGGCTTCCAGAAACCGACGCCGTACTTCTGCGATACGGAGGCGAGGAATTCGAATACTTCCTTGTTCTCGACGAGGGATTTCTCCATATCCTGCTTCGCTCCGTGCTCCGCACGGATCAGGTGGTCACAGTGTACCGTGGACGGTACCGCCACCTTGGGAATGCCGGCGCTCATGAACTGGAGCAGTGCCATCTGTGCCGTCGCGTCCTGCATGGCGACACGGTCGGGATGGAAGTCTACGTAGGACCTCCCGCGTTCGTGCGGATGTGCGGGCATCTCGCTCATGTGCGAATACAGCACTTTCTCGGCGAGTGTCAACGGCTTGCCCAGCGTCGTACGTGCTGCCGAAATGCGGGCGGGAAGCTGTTCGTATACCTTCCGGATCATGGAAATATCTTGGGTGCTCATGGCTGTGTCAGGAAATGGTGGGTAGTTGACGTTCAATGTTCATCGTTGACGAAGGTACATCACATCGGGCAAGCCCTCAAAATCGATGTCCTGCGTGATCAGTGTGGCGTGATGGGCGAGTGCGGCGGCGTATACGATGGAGTCGGCCATCGCGAGCTTGTATTCCCTGCGGATGCTGGCGGCCTGGAGCGCCCTGTCGACGGTGAGCGCATCCACGCGTTGTTCCCGCATGTTGGCGGCGACGAGGCGTGCGGCTTCCGCATCGATGCGTCGTTCCACGGCCAAGGCGACTTCGAAGGCGCATACACTCGGAACGATGATCTCGTTCGCGCGCAGACGGTCGATGATGAGGTTCCTGACTGTGTCGTTGCCGAGGAAGAATTCGACCCAGACGGAAGAATCGAGGACGTAGGGAGGTGTGATCATCAGTCCCTGTCCTCCTTCTCCCGCTCGACACGGATGTCGTAGCCCTTCAGGAAGCCGAAGGCATCGTCCGGACTGAGGACAGGAACGATAAGCATGCCGCCACGCCATTCGAGGAAGGTGACGCGCTGACCGGGCTTGATGTTCATCCGTTCCCGGATCTCCTGGGGAATCACGATCTGATATTTCGGAGATACGGTGACTGTCGTACTCATGATGGATCGTCCTTTCTTCGTTGTACGGACGTGCTATCGATACAAATATCGTATGACGAAGGAGGAGATGCAAAGAAAATTCGACCGACGGGGCCATCAGGTGGCTCCCATCCCGAACGCGGCGGACGGTGCGTGGGCCCGATGGTCGAGGGTATCGTGTTCAGTCACTGCACCGATCATCGGGTGCGAGCCGCCCGCAGGAGGTCAACAAAACAAAACGGTTGGGCCTCAGGATTGCGGTTGGAACATATGCGACGGTCATCGTATGTTCGCCCCGTTTGTGGAGTCCGATAACCACATCATCAAACGGGGCGGTTGCCGAAAAGCCAATAGAGTAGGCATATATTCATTTTTATTGTTGGTGAAAGATGAATAAACTCAAGATCTTCGCAGCCGTCATGGTTGCATCGGCCTCGCTGACGGCCTGCTCTCTCACGCTTCCGGTCGCTGCCACGAGCAACGCCGTAGGCAGCAAGGTCGGAACGGCTACGGCCACCGGCTTCCTGACGGTTCTGTACTTCAATGGCGATGCCAGCATCCGCACGGCAGCCAAGAACGGTGGTATCAGCAAGATCTCGACGGTAGATCTGAAGCATACGAGTATCCTCGGTCTCGTCGATACGAAGGAATGCATCGTTACGGGTGAATAAGAAATATTCTTCGGAAATTTCACATGCAAGCACCTGGGAAACCAGGTGCTTGCATCGTTTAAAGGGATGTTATGCATAGAGCGCTTCTGTCCGCCCTGACCGTAGCGATGGTCCTGACGGCCTGTTCGTCCACCGACAACAACACGGTTCCGCTGTTGAACGGTAGCGTATTCACGATCGCCGAACACGAGCAGTTGCGGATGCCTCTCACGAAGAAGGTGACCGACGAATACGGCGGCCTCCTGAATTCCTACGACTCGCTGCAGGTTCCACTTTACAGGCACGTGGCAGGCAATGGCTATGACATCTATCTTGCCGTTGCCCTGGGAGCGGTGAAGGGACAGGAGCCCGCATCCGTCATCGGAGCGGATACGGCGGCCATACTTATCGACGATCGTACGGCGAAGGGAAGCTCCCGGAGTTTGTTCATGAAGAAGAACGGGTATTTCGTCAATGCTGTCATTCCCGAAAAGCTGGTCGATCCCCAGATCGTCATCGCCGTCGTGGGGAACGACAGTGTCATGATCAGAGGATTCCATGATCGAGGCGAGGTCATCAGGCGTGTGGTCGGTGAATAAGGTCGGTCGGCTGACGGCCGCGCTCGCAGGGCTGTTCGTAGCCGGTGCTCTTGCCGGTTGCGTGTCGGGTCGTGGGATGAGCGACGGCGGTGGGGGAGGAGACTATCATACGTTCTTCGTCTCCGAGGGCGTGACGCAGTACTACATCAAGCCGATGGAATTCGAATCGGATGACGAGGACATGAATCTCGACATCACCTTCAGGGTTGGACCGGCTACCAGCGACTCCGCCGTGGTGAACTTCACGGTCGAAGGCGACCGGATCCTGAAGAAGGTGGATGTCCTGACCATCGACAACGGAATGGATAGCGTGTCGACCACTGCGACGCGCAACATGTTCACGGAGGATCGGTCAGGTACGATCTTCGCGCGCTTCACGAACAGCGTGCCGCGAAGCGGGCTGCTTTCCCTGTTTCAGAAGCCCGAGTGGAAGGTCCGTCTGAGGACCGGCGATACGACGGTGATCTACAAGGCAACGGGTTCCACCCGGAGTACGATCTCCTCGATGGAGCGCTCGTTGTTGCGGATCCTTCGTGCGGAATGACGACGTTGGCGAATATCTCCTGCTTTCACATCGGCCGAAGTCGACATCGAATGTTGTCACCAGACCCGTGACGATTCCGCGTCGGGTATTCCGATACCGCTACTTTCTGTCGTTCGTTACCTTGTATCAGCGGACGAAGGCGATGGAGCGTGCGCGGACCGTTTTTCCGGAGACATAGCGAACGACGTACGTTCCCGATAGCAGTGAACCGGCGTCGAGCGACGTGGTGCTCGCACCCGCTTCCACGCGTTGGCTGAGTATCGTGCGGCCATCCACTCCGATCAAACCCACTTCCCCGTCGTCGTCGACTCCTGACGGGAGGTCTACATGAATGGCGTTCCCGACACGCCATGCGGCAAGGTCGCCCGGTGCATCCGCCGACATCGTTCCGGCAGTGACGGAGGTGACGTCGGCACCGTAATAGACATCGGCCAACGCCTCCACTGTCTTGCGGACCGCTGCGGCGTCGGCGTCCATGCCGTTGGGAACGGGAGCGAGGACGGGCATGGCGAAGACGATGGTCGCGGCGATGCGGATTCGCTGACCCGGTGCGACCGTGAAGGGACCGGTGGACGTAAGCGTCCGCACATCGGCCGGGCCCGCATCCTGCAACGTCGTTCCCTTCGCCGACAGCATGTCCCATCGTTGGGCATTCGTATGGATCGCGGATGTGGACGTGAAGATCTGCACGGATCGGGAACCGTTCCGTCCTGACGGTGTCTCGATCAGTCCCGTAGCGACGTAGCCCATCGGAATGCCGTATTCACCACGATCGACACCGCTCCACGAGAGAGCGACGGGAATGTCGCCGGCAGTCGTCATCGTGCGGCTGTGATCGTTCTCGGCACCGTAGATGCGCGATCCCGTACGGCCGATGTCCGGGTCGCACATGAGACCCGCATGACACGGCCCCACCGGAGACGACGTCGGATTCACGATTTCGTAGACGATGAGGACGGCATCCTTCAGCGGGCCGTCGTTCCATGTGAACGTATGCTGTGTGACGTCGAGCGGCAGAGGCGTCAGGTTCGTCTGGAAATGCCACGACGAAGGCTCGCGCAACCGGATGGAGCCTGCCGTGTAGACGCTGACATGATGCTCATCGGCATGCAGAGGTTGTCCCGGAGGAAGAACGGCGGCGCGCAGGGCCATACCCGACGGATCGTTGTCGTCCATACGCAGCGTCGGGAATCTCTGCAGGCGTTCGGCGTCGGACAGTGCCGTATCCGTCATGCGTCCGGGGAGCATCCACGAACGGCCGCTCATGGGGTTGTAGGTCATCGCCACAGGATGGTCGACGCCGTTCTCCGTCGTGACGGTGGCGCCGATCCACAGGCCGGCGCCCTGGAGGTACGTCAGGATGCCACCACGGGGCCAGATGATTCCATCCCGTTCGGGAGCCGATGCGAGAAGACCGTGTCGCGCAACCGACATCGCGACGGGCGACGTCGCAGTTGCCGGTTCCTGGGCGGAGAGCGGATGGTACAGGGCGGTCAGGATCAAACAGCAGGCGAGCGGTATCGAGCGCATGGAACCTCCGGAAAAGTCTACGGCAACCAATATGCGACTTGTTTCGAATTCGACGTCGGAGCGTATGCAAGGATCACGTCATGATCGCATGACGCCGGCCGATACGTGTGGGGCCTCGTATACCTTCGCCGGCACGCGTTCCGCGCGTCATTGCTCCCCAGCATAGACGCATCAGATGCGATCCCGTTACCGTTCGGTACGTGCGTGCATGATCGGCATCCGGACTCAGGCCCGCTCGCCGAGTTCGAGCCAGCGCAAGGTTGCCGTATCGATGGCATCGGTGGTCTGTTGCAGCTCCTCGCTCAGCGTCTGGATCAGACGATAATCGGCCGAGCCGCTTCCGATCTGTTCCTCTATCTCCTGCTTCCGTGACTCGAGCGTCGCGATCGAACGTTCGAGATCTTCGAACTCGCGCTTCTCGTTGAAGGAAAGTTTCTTGCGTGTGGCTTGCGGCGTACTGCCGGCATCCTTCGCCTTCGGCTGCTCGGCGGATGGTTGGCCTGCGGCCGAAGCGCTCCCGCCTTTCTCGCGTTTCTCGAGATAGGCCGAATAGTTGCCGGGATATTCACGGATGCGTGCATTCTCCTCGAACGACCATATCGTGTCCACCGTCGCATCCAGGAAGGCGCGGTCGTGGGAGACGACGAGCAGGACACCCTTGAAGAACTGGAGATAGTCTTCCAGTGCGCCGAGCGTCGCGATGTCGAAGTCGTTCGTCGGCTCGTCGAGGAAGATGACGTTCGGATTGGCCATCAGGATGCGCAGGAGGGACAGGCGGCGGCGCTCGCCGCCGGACAGCGTATGGACGTAGGCGTTCTGTTGCTTGGGTGTGAACTGGAAGCGATCGCACAGTTCACGTGCCGAGATGTACCGTTCGCGTCCCACACCGGTATCGATATATTCGGCGACGGCGCGGACGTTGGCCAGGACGGTCTCGTTCTCCTGAAGATCCTTCGGCTCCTGTTCGAAGAAGCCGATGGTGGCCGTATCTCCGACGGTCACGTATCCGGTGTCGGGTGGTATGCGGCCGGCGAGTACCTGGAGCAGGGTGGACTTGCCGGCGCCGTTGGCGCCGATGATGCCGATCTTGTCGCCCGGTTTGGCGCGCCATGTGTGTGCGGTGAACAGAAGCGTGTCGCCGATGCTGCGCGAGATGTCGACGGCGTCGATGATACGCCCGCCGAGGAAGCGCGATCCGACTTCGATCTTGATGTCGCGTTGTTCCGTGCGTGCCGGTTCGGCCTGCATCTTCGCGATCCAGTCGATGCGGCTCTTCTGTTTGGTACGGCGGGCCTTGGCGCCCTTCTGCAGCCATGCCAGTTCCTGTCTGAGCTTGTTTCTCAGATGCTCTTCGGTGGCATCCTGCGTGGCTACCATCGACTCCTTGCGCTCGAGGTATTTCTCGTAGCTGCCATCATAGAAATAGAGCTTGCGCTGGTCCAGCTCGATGATACGCGTGCTCACGGCGTCGAGGAAGTAGCGGTCGTGCGTCACGAGCAGCAGGCCCTTGGCGGAGTTCTGCAGCTGGTCCTGCAGCCATTGCACGGAATCGGCATCGAGGTGATTCGTCGGCTCGTCGAGGATGAGCAGATCGGGATCGGCCAGGATGGCCCGTGCGATGGCCACGCGCTTGCGCTGCCCTCCGCTCATCGTCCGGACGTTCTGATGCATACCCGTGATGCCCAGACGACCGAGGGTGATGCGGGCATTGGTTTCGAGCTCCCATTCCTCCCAATGTCCGTGCGTGGACTTGTAGCCATTCATCACGGCGTCGAGAGCCGTGGCGTCGACGTCCCACAGGGGCTGCTGGGAGAGATATTCGATGCGTACTTCGCGATTGATGGCCACCGTGCCGGCGTCGGGTTCTTCCAGTCCTGCCACGATGCGCAGGAGGGAGGATTTGCCGACACCGTTACGACCGATGATGCCACAGCGTTCGCCATCCTGCATGCCGAAGGAAATGTCCTCGAACAGGATCTTCTCGAAGTAGGCCTTGGTAAGGGAGGTGCAGGAGAAAAGCGTCATAGGAAGCGCAAAGATCGGCAACTCTCGAGAGCTGGCCGCATACGGATGATCCGGCGCCGTGACTTCCCGAACATGAGAGGATGGATCGGGGTGTCCTGTGACGAAAAACTCCCCGCCGGCAGAGCCGGCGGGGAGTTGGAATGGACGTCGTGATCCGGATTCGTATCGGTCAGGGCGCTTCCTTGTCCTGGGCCAGAGCGATCTGGCGCGACAGATACGCCGTGGGGATGCGAACGACACCGCTGACGAGACCGACCTTCTCGAAGATGCGGATCATGTAGGCAGTGATGTCGATCTGCCACCAGCGCAGACCATGGAATGCCGAGCTCGGGAATGCATGGTGGTTGTTGTGCCAGCCTTCGCCCAGGGCGAGCAGGCCGACGATGAAGTTGTTCCGGCTCTGGTCCGTGGTCTTGAACATGCGTCCGCCGACGATATGGCAGACGGAGTTGACGCTCCACGTGACGTGGGACGTCAGGAAGATGCGGATGAGGCCACCCCAGAGGAGACCTTGCCAGCCTCCGAGAAGGAAGGGCAGGATCAGGCTGAAGGCGCTCCAGAGCAGGAAGGTTTTGTCGAACCATACCAGCATCGGATCCTTCGTGTAGCGCGACTCGTACTTGGAGCGGATGGCGGCCATGTCCGTGGACGTCATCTCGATCAGCCACTCGAAGTGGGCGAAGATGAAGCCGCGGAACGTCGGCGTATGCGGATCGCCTTCCTGGTCCGACATGGCGTGGTGCTTCGTATGGACGGAAGCCCAGTTGATGACGGGACCCTGGAATGCCATCGAGCCGAAGGCGAGGACGATTGCCTTCAGGATGGGATGTGCGGTGAAGGCCTTATGGACGACCATGCGATGATAGCCGAAGGTCACGCCGAATTCGGTCAGCGCGCCGAGGGCCAGCATCATGACGATTTCGTATATGCCCACGCTGCCGGTGAATAACTGCACGATACCGTAGATGGTGGCGGCAGCGGGTAACAGCACGAGCGGGACGACATAGTAGTTGGCAAGGCGAGGCATCATAGGAATACTGTCAGCAGTGAGCGTTGAACCTTGAGGGACGTGGACCGGAAGTCCACGTCGATGGAGAGAGGGGTTGATGGGCAGGATGGACAAAGGGGACTACGAGCGATGCTCGCAGCCCCCCTGAATTGTTCACTGTACTGTCGATAACGACATTACTTCTTGATTTCGAGCAGTTCCACTTCGAAGATCAGCGCTTCGTTCGGTCCGATGGACTGACCGGCGCCATTCTCGCCGTAAGCGAGATTCGAGGGGATGTAGAGCATGTACTTCGAGCCTACCGGCATGAGCTGGAGGCCTTCCGTCCAGCCGGCGATCACGCCGCCGAGCGGGAATTCGATGGGTTCACCACGTTCGTAGGAGCTGTCGAAGACCTTGCCATCGATGAGCGTGCCCTTGTAGTGGACCTTGACGGTGTTTTCCTTCGTGGGCTTGGCACCCGTACCTGCCTTGATGACCTTGTACTGGAGGCCACTGGGCGTGGTCATGACGCCTTCCTTCTTCTTGTTCTCGGCCAGGAATTGTTCGCCGCGCGTCTTGGCCTCGCCACCCTTCTTGGTGCGTTCTGCCTGGGCTTTTTCCTGTGCTTCCTGCTGGAGGGCCATGAGGGCGGTGCGGACTTGCTCTTCGGTGAGGAGGGCCTTGTCGGCCAGAGCATCACGCAGGCCTGCTGCCAGCATGTCGGCGTTGAGATCGATACCTTGTTGCTTTACACTTTGGCCGATGTTCACGCCGATGGCGTAGCTGGCCGTGTCCTTCTTGTTCTGGGGCTTCACGGAATTAACCTGGGATTCGGCAGTGCACGAAATGAAGATAATGGCGCTAAGTGCGGCCACAAGAAATTTCATACTCCGTCTTTCGGCAGATTGGAAAACTGTTGAAAAACAAAGATACACCGTTTTCGGCGAATGCCGCCGACGGCATAACTACGGTATCTGCAGGCGTTAACTACGGCATCCACAGGTGGTTGGCCATGTCCACCGCCTCGCCGTCGAAGCGTACGCCTTCGGCCTCAAGACGCTCACGCATCACGAATGGTGTTTCGAAGTGCATCCGACCCGTCAGCAGGCCATTGCGGTTCACGACGCGATGCGCGGGAACGTCGAGGCGGTCGGGATGGCCTACGGCATTCATCGCCCAGCCTACCATACGGGCCGACGAAGCCATGCCCAGGGCACGGGCGATATGGCCGTAGGTCGTGACCTTACCACGGGGAATACGTCTGACGATCTCGTAGACACGTTCGAAGAAGTCTGATCTGTCGGTGGACATGGTCGTAAATTTACGGCATATGAAAGTTCGTGTCGACATCGCCCTTACGCCGGCCCAGGCCGCCGATCCCGTCACGGTGCACCATTCCGCCGCCGCCGAAGCAGGTATTCCGTTCGACGACGTGACGTCGGTGCGCCAGGTGCGTCGTTCCATCGATGCCCGTGCACGCATTCCGCGCATCAGGATCCAGGCCGACGTCTTCGTCCACGAGGAGCCTCCGGCCGAACCATCGCTGATCGACAGCCTCCGCGAGGCCGACCCCGGCCGCCGCGTGATCATCGTCGGTGCCGGTCCGGCAGGATACTTCGCGGCCCTGGAACTGCTCGAACACGGCATCACACCCATCGTGGTCGATCGCGGCAAGGACGTACGCACGCGGCGCAAGGATCTGCGCGCCATCCAGCAGTTGGGCGTGGTGAACGAGCATTCGAACTATTGCTTCGGCGAGGGCGGTGCAGGGACCTATTCCGATGGCAAGCTCTATACGCGGTCGCATAAACGCGGCAGCATCGACAAGGTGCTGAAGCTGCTGGTGGATCATGGTGCTACCGGCGAAATCCTCGTGGAGACGCATCCTCACATCGGCTCGAACAAGCTGTGGCTCGTCGTACAGAGGATCCGCGAGACGATCCAGCGGTTCGGGGGCCAGGTGCTGTTCGACGCGTGGGTGACCGATCTGGTGATGACGGAGCGGGATGGTGCGCAAGGCGTGGTGCTGGCCGACGGCCGGGAGATCACGGGCGATGCCGTGATCCTCGCGACAGGGCATTCTGCGCGGGACATCTTCCGTCTGTGCCGCCGCCGCGGGATCACCATCGAGGCCAAGCCGTTCGCGCTGGGCGTGCGTATCGAACATCCGCAGCCCCTGATCGACGAAGTGCAGTATCATCAGTCGCCGAGAGACCCGAACCTTCCCGCGTCGTCGTACAAACTCGTATGCCAGGCCGATGGCCGTGGCGTATTCTCCTTCTGCATGTGTCCCGGCGGGCTCATCGTTCCGTCGGCGACGGAACCCGGCGAGATCGTCGTGAACGGCATGAGCATGTCGCGGCGCGATTCACCCTTCGCCAACAGCGGGACGGTCGTGACGGTGGAACGTGAAGACTGGGCCGACTACACGGCATCGGGCGAACTCTCGGCCATGGAATATCAGGCGGCGGTCGAACGACGTGCCTTCGACGTCGTAGGGGACGGTTCGCAGAGAGCTCCCGCTCAACGGATGATCGACTTTCTCGACGGGCGTGTATCGGCATCCATCCCGCAGACGTCCTACATTCCCGGGCATCGTTCCGTCGACATGCGTGCCGTGGTGCCGCATGGAATCGCGTCGCGCCTTCACGACGCCATACGTCAGTTCGGCCGTTCGATGCGCGGCTATCTCACGAACGAAGCCGTGCTGGTGGGTGTGGAGTCACGCACGAGTTCACCGGTGCGCATTCCGCGAGACAAGGAAACGTACGAACACGTCACCGTGCGGAATCTCTATCCCTGCGGAGAGGGAGCGGGCTATGCCGGAGGTATCGTCAGTGCCGCCCTGGATGGTCAGAACGTGGCCCGTGCCATCGCAGCACGGATGCCCGTCGCCGCCAGACGTCCCGTCTGAGCAGCGCCGTTCATGTAGCCACGGAATTCGGGACTGCAATGTTCGCCGGCGAAATACAGATTGTTCGCGGGTTCGGCTTCGCGACCGTAGAAGTCCGTCCATTGTCCGGGGCCGTATCCCGAATAACTGGCAAGGGACCATGGATAGGTCGGCCAGTGGAATCGCTCCACGCGTCCGGGCTGCATCCTGCGGGCCTCGGGCCATACCTTGCAGAGATGGTCGTGGAGTTCGCGTCCTGCCCGTTCCTTCGACATCTCGCCGATGACGCGGCACATGGAGCCACCGCTGAAGAACGTGAGGCCTGCGGCATTCACACCCTGCATGGCCGTATTGTCCCAGACGAGTTGCAGGGGCAGGTCCGTATAGATCACACCGTCCGCATTGACGTCGTGCCAGAACGGACGTTCGTATCCTACGACGACCTTGCCGTTCTGTCCATAGCGGAGTTCGTTGATGGCCCGCCGTTTCACGGCAGGAAGGTCGACGTCGATCTTCACGGTACGCAGGAGGGTGAAGGGCAGGGCGAGCACGACGATGTCCGCATCGACATCGACGCTCGACAGGTCCTTGCGGAAGGTGAGGCTGTAGGTCGACCCCTTGCGTCCGATGCGTTCGAGGATGTGCGAGGAATGGATCTGCGTGTGGATGTCGGCCGCGAGCCTGTCCGTGATCTGCTGATTTCCTCCTCTGACCTTGTACCGTTCGTCACTGTCGCCGAACTGGTGGAAGGCTCCGTCACCGATATCCGTGGATATCAGTGAAAGGAAGTTCAGGGCACTCTGCTCGCCGAGTTCCAGACCGTTCTCCGTGATGAAGGCGACGTCCAGGAAGGAACGCAACCATCCGGTGATGCCGAGCGACGTGAAGTAGGCTTCGATCGAAATGGCATCGAAGCCGCGCGCCGGGCTTTCGGCAAGATGACGGTAGTTCTGCGGGAGCAGGGAGATGTCGCGGCGGAGCCGCTCGAGCAACGGACGTATTTCGCGGACGATATCGGCAGGCGTATAGCTGCGGCCATCGAAGAAGAACGTCTCGTTACGGCTGGCATACGGTTCGTTGTGCAGGTCGATGAGGTCCAGCCCGAAGGCCTTCACCAGCGTGAGCATGTCGGAATGGACGGAGTCGATGTATTCGCCACCGAGTTCGGTCACGGCGCCCTGGACGAGAAGGTCCCTGGCGCTGAAGATGCGTCCGCCCGGTCGTGCGGACGCTTCGTAGACATCGGCGATGATACCGTGCCGCTTCAGGAGCCAGGCCGTGTGGAGCCCGGCGATACCCGCACCGATGACGGCGACGCGCGCCCTGTGGTGCGGAGGATGGTCCTTCGGACGCGTACATGCTCCGATGATGGACGGGGCCACAGCCAGCGTTCCCGCAGCTTTGAGGAAGTTGCGGCGGGAAGGATCGTACTGATCGTTACTGGCCGCTTCGCGCAGTGCGCGGCGAAGGACGGCCATGATGGGCGAATTCGGCATGGCGCAAAGATATGCGCTACTTGCGAAGGATCTTGAATACGGTCCGACGATTCTTCGCGCGGTTCTCTTCCGTGTCGTTGGGAACGACGGGAACGGTGAAGCCGAAGCCGCGGGTACGCAGGCGCGAGGGTTCGATCTCGCGTTCGATGAGCGCCTGGCGTACGGCATCGGCCCGTGCATCCGAGAGTTTCTGGTTGAAGTCCTCCGTGCCTACGTTGTCCGTATGGCCCTGGATCTCGATGATGACGCGCTCGAAGCGATGCATGGCATCGGCGATCTCGTCCACGATGTACATCGAACTGGAGTCGATGGTACTGCTGCGGAAGGCGAAGAGGATGGGACGGGAGAATTCGTCCGTGGGGCTGATGGGATTGAGCGGCGTCTTGTCGTACTGGCCACGGGCCACCAGCGTGTCGCGGCCGGGAACGTCGACCGTGACGTCCACGGTATGGAGTCCGTCGTAGCGTGGCGGAACGTAGGTGACGAGGTAGTAGTTGCGAAGGCTGCGGTAGATGTCGAGGAAGATGGAAACGAGATCCTTCTTCGTATAGGCCCGATAGTATTTGCCGCCGGTATAGAGGGCGAGCGACTGCAGTTCCTCGTCCTGTGCATAGCCGAAGCCGACGCAATAGATGGAGATGTTGTGCTTGACGGCGTATTCGAAGATGTCGGGGAGCTTCACCATCGACTGGTTCTCGTCGCCATCGGCGAAGACGACGCAGACCTTCGGCTGTTCGACCGGCACGGCGTCGAGATGATTCAGCGCTTTCATGATGCCGTCGTTGGCCGAGGTGTAGAGTCCCTGCGCACGTTTGGCATACTCGCGGAATTCCCGGAGCATCATCGTGGTGTCCGACGACAGCGGGAACACCGTCGTCACTTCACGGCTGAACCCCGTGACGGCGATGCGGTCGCAGTTGCGCTTCATGCCGATGAAGAGCTGCGTGCCCTCGTCGATGGCATCCTTGACGCCCTTCATCGAACCGCTGTAGTCGAGAGCGAGGGAGATGGACGTCGGGATCGAGTCCTGTTCGCCGAATTCGCGCACCTTGTAGGGCGCAATGTTCACGTCCTTGCGCTTGCGTCGCGAACCGAGATGTTCGTCGAGCCGCGGGAAGTAGTTCGGGGCGCCCGGCTTGGCATAGGGCTGAGCCATGTGCGTGACCACGTTGCCGGTCGAGTCCAGTACACGGACGAAGAGACGTATGGAATCGGGATAGGCGTAGTGCTCGATCTTCCATACGTCGACCATCAACTTGCGGATGTCGACGGAGTCGATGTGTCTCGTCTGCGTGAACCGCAGTTCCGTCACACGCTCACCATCCTCGCGAAGGTCGAAATCGCCTTCGATACGATGCACGGATCTGCAGCCATCCAGCATGAGGGCGCAGGATGCCAGCGTAAGGAGCAGGAGATGGGTACGACGACGCATCGGGCGTCAGGCCTCGCGTTTGATACCGATGACCATGCCGTCACCCAGAGGCACCAGTGTCGACTGGAGGCCGGGATGCGTACTGATGCGCTCGTTGAAGGCGCGGATGGCCGTCACGTTCTGCGGCTCGAAGGTCGTATTCGTGTTGGCGATCTCGCCCCAGGCGAGTGCATTGTCGCCGATGATCAGACCACCGGTGCGGAGCAGCGGCAGTGCGAGATCGAAGTAGCGCGAGTAATTGACCTTGTCGGCGTCGATGAAGATGGCGTCGAACGGCCCCTTGACGTTGCCCGCCTCCAGCGTTTCGACGGCAGGGCCGGTGATGACGTCGATGACCTTGTCCAGGCCTGCTTCACGTGCCTTGCGGCGGATGAAGTCGGACCAGTCGGGATTGAGTTCCAGACATATCATCTCGCCATCGGCGGGCAGGGCACGTGCCATCGTGATGGCCGAATATCCTGCCAGCGAGCCGATCTCGAGTACACGACGGGCTCCGATGCCGCGCAGCAATACCTGAAGGAAGGCCGTCTGTTCGGGTGCGATGGAGATCGCTGGAATGCCCCGTTCCCCGGCCTGGTCGAGCAGCGTGCGCAGGAAGGCGTCTTCGGCGGAGAAGTTCGCCGTGAGGTAGTCGTTCAGTTCAGGCGTGAGAAACGTGCTGTGTGTTGACATCGAATGCGTTCACTTGTGGCCGATACCTACGTTGACGTTCACGCCGCTCACACGAGCACCGTTGATGAAGGTCCGGAGATTGGAGATCGTCGAATCGAGCCTTCGTCTGAAGGTCTCGTCGTACAACAACGCATTCAGTGTTCCCTTATTGGTTCGGATGTCGGTGATGACGCCGTTGACCGTGGAGACGAGACTGTCGATGTTCACGATCATGCCGTCGGCCTTGGCGATGGTACCGTCGACCGATGCCACGGTGCGGTCCAGCTTGTCCAGCAGCGATGCGAGCCTGGGTTCGTTGTTGCGTACGGCTGTGCGTACTTCCTCGGTGAGGGATTTCAGGTTCCTGATGGTCGTGGTGAGGTCGTCGCGATTCTCGGCCACGAAGGTGCGTGCATCGGAGATCAGCACGGCGCCGTTCGACGTCATCGACCGGATGTCGCTGACGACCTGGCCGTCGCCCAGAAGGGCCGTGAGGGAGGTGCCGATCGTATCCAGACGGCGGATGAGGCTCGTGAGATCGCCGCTGACGTCACCGACCATTCCCACGAGGGAGCCGATGTCGGCCGATACCTTGCCCGGAATTTCCTGTTCGACGGACAGCGCCTGTCCGGATTTCCCGGGGGCGATCTCCACCTTCTTGCCGCCGGTGATTTCCAGGATGGAAACCTGGGCCGTGGCGTCGGCATGCAGATCCTTGATGTCGTCCAGTTCGGCATGGACGAGGACGGTGCCATTGTCGTTGTCGACGTCGACGACGCTGCCCCGCTTCACGCCGTTGACGACGACCGGTGAGCCATTCTCGAGTCCCCCTGACGTAGCGAGCCGGATCTTGATCGTCTGACGGTTGACGGAGAAGCTGAATCCCTTGCCGACGAGAATACCTGCGACGAGAAGAATGATGGCGAGCAGACTGACCAATCCGACCTTGACTTCCGTACTTCTGGAGACGTCCATTGTTGCTTCCTGAACACGAAGCCCCTCTTCGCGAGGGGCTCGTCAAAAAATGATCCCTATTACGCGGCGCCTTAAAACGGAATATCGTCCGCACCATTGTTCAATGGAGTGCCGGGATGATCGGATTCGCCGTGTTGACCGGCTTGTTCCGACTTCTTCGAATCGAGCAGAAGGAGGTTGTCGGCAACGATTTCCACGACGTATCGTTTGTGGCCATCGGCATCCTGGAAGCTGCGCGACTGGATCTTGCCTTCGATGTAGATGCGGGAGCCGCGGCGCACGAGCTTCTCGACGACGTCGGCCAGGCCACGCCACGCCACGATGGTGTGCCAATCCGTGTGTTCCTGGATGGTGCCGTCCTTGTCCTTCCAGGTCTCGGACGTAGCGAGGCGGAACTGGGCGACCTTGACGCCGCTTGGAGTGAAGTTGACCTCCGGATCCTTGCCTACGTTGCCGATCAGCATCACCTTGTTGAGTGTGCGCGACATAATCCCACCTCTCCATGATATTGACGTGTCGAAAATAGGAAACGTACCACATTGCACAACGGGGATGCCTGCGCATCTTTGTGCATGATCAATGTCCTTCTTCTCGGAACGGCGAGTTACGTCTGGGATAGCGAACGCTTCGTCGACATCTCCCTGGCCGTATCCGCCGGTCCGTCCGTGAACGCCTTCCATCTTCCGCCGGCACTGTTCGAGCCCTTTCGCATGGGATCCTTCGTCGGCTCCGTCGAGGAGGGTGGACCGTGCCGATGCGATGTTGTTACAGTGGCACCACACGGCAACGGCACGCATACCGAATGCGTCGGACACGTGGCCGGTGCTGCGTACCGCCTGCCAGACTGCCTCAACGATGTAATTGTGCCGGCAAGGCTGATAACCGTGACATTGAAGGAAGATGGATCGGGAGACCGGCTCGTGACGCGTGAAGAACTGGAGAAGGTATGGCATGGTGAAGGGGAGCCCGCCCTCGTCATCCGCACGGATCCCAATGACGGGAACAAGCGCACGACGCGTTATTCGGGAGCCAATCCCGCCTACGTCCATGTGGATGCGATGCGACTGATGGTCGAGCGCGGCGTGAAGCACCTGCTCATAGACATCCCGTCCGTGGATCGCGAAGAGGACGGCGGCGCACTGGCCGCACACAAGCTGTTCTGGAACTGGCCCGCAGCACCGCGTGTGAACAATACGATCACGGAACTGATCTACGTTCCCGATACCGTCGAGGACGGCCGATATCTCGTGGCCTTCAATGCCGCCGCATTCGATGGCGATGCCGCGCCGAGCCGCCCCGTACTGTTTCCCCTGACGGCGGCCTGAGCCCCGATCCGTTACTGCAGACCGTATTCGTCGATCTTTCGGTAGAGCGTCCGCTCGCTTATTCCCAGCAATTCCGCGGCATCGCGTCGGTTACCTTGCGTCTTCCGCAGCGCGGCTTCTATCGCACGGCGCTCGAGGACCTGCAGGTTCAGCTCTCCGTCGTGGTTCACACCAGCGGGACGAGGTGCCTCCTTGCGTACGGCAAGGGCCGTCGATGATTCTTCACCATCGACCGGGACGTTCATGCTGAGGAGGTGGCGCAGGACGGACTTGATCTCGTTGACGTCGGTGCTCACCTGCAACAGGGCGCGGTAGAGCATCTGCATGTCGGCGGACGATGGTGTGGCCTGCTGGGGTTCCTGTATGCGCATCAGCGCTGCGGGTGCGATCGGAGCGTCGTCCGCTTCGGTGTCCGCCGGGAGGTAACGCTGGAGCATCTCCACCGTGACATGCTGCCCGCGTTCGAGCGTCACCATCGTTTCCACCACGTTGCGCAGCTCGCGAACGTTGCCCTGCCAGCGATAGGCTTCCAGCATCGACATCGCCCCATCGTCGATACCCTCGAAGGAGACACCGTTCTTGTCGGCGGCACGTCGGGCGAAATACTCCACCAGCAACGGAATGTCGTCGGGATGCTGCCGCAGCGGCGGCAGGTGGATGTTGACGGAGTTGAGGCGGAAGAACAGGTCCTGACGGAACCGTCCTTGACGCACCTCATAGAGGAGGTCGCGATTGGTAGCGGCCGTGACGCGGACGTCGACCTTCTGATTCGTGCTCGAGCCGAGACGGGAGAATTCTCCGCTTTCGAGAATGCGGAGCAGCTTGACTTGTGTGCCGATCGGCATCTCGCCGATCTCGTCGAGGAAGATCGTTCCCTTGTGGGCCGCTTCGAAGAAGCCTTTACGTTGTTCCACTGCACCGGTGAAGGCGCCTTTTTCCGCGCCGAAGAGTTCACTCTCCAGCAGCGTTTCGGGAATGGCGCCGCAGTTCACGCTGACGAAGGGTTGCTTCTTGCGATTGCTGAGGTCATGCAGTGCATGAGCGAACACTTCCTTGCCGGTGCCCGTTTCGCCGGTGATCAGCACCGTGAGGTCCGTTGGCGCGACCTGGAGAAGACGGGAGATGGCCTGGACCATCACCGGGGATTCGCCGACGATTCCGAATCGTGTCTCGATCTGCCGAAGGACTTGTCGGGTGGCCGTACTCATTGTTTGGACCACTCCGCCCAGCCGCCGGTATAGATGAAGATCGGTCCGAAGTTGAACTTCTTCATGGTTTCGGCCACGTGATGACTGAGTTCGCATTCGCCGCCATCGCAGTAGATCACCACGATACGGTCCTGCGGCAGTTGCAGGATGCGCGGAATCTCGGCCTCGGCGGAATTACCATCGATGTTGATGGCTCCTGCGATGTGACCCTTGGCATAGCTCTCGGGTATGCGGGCGTCGATGAGGAGCAGGTGCGGTGACTTCAGCAGCGTGCGGAAAGCGGAGAGACCTACTTCGCGTACGACGCCGGGTTCGGGCCTGAAAGGCTCCTGCTGCCTTGCCGGAGGCGTCTCCGGTGGTGTCGTCGTTCCGGGCGTTGCGGACTTCGTGGTGACGGGCGTCTCCGGCTTGTCCAACGAAGCGATGGCCGTATCCTTCCGCTCCGGCGGTATCGCGGCGATCTGCCGTGCGGTGTCCTTGCCACTCGCGCCGAGCAGTCGCTCGATCTCGGCCTCGGTGGCCTGTACGCGTTCGAAGACGGGCTTCACCCAGTTGATGCGCTTCGGATTCATGGTGTTGAAGCCGATTGCGAGACCGATGGCCATGAGGATCAGCAGACCTGCTTCGCGCAGCGTTCCGGACGATGAAGCCCCGCCGTGTCCCGTGTTGCGACTGTTCATCCTGCCGAGAGGCTCACCGCCGAGAAGATGGAAGTGGAGATGGAAGACGGTCTGTCCACCGTTGGCATTGACGTTGGTCACGACACGATAGCCGTCGTGATCGACGTTGAATCGTCGCGCCAGTTGCTGTGCGACCATGAAGACATGGCCGATCAGCGGGGCGTCCTCTTCCGTGATGGCATTGGCGCTCGCGATATGCTTCTTCGGAATGATGAGCAGGTGGATCGGTGCGCTCGGTGCGATATCGCGGATCGCGATGACCCGCTCGTCCTCGTACTCGATGGTAGCGGGAACTTCGCGGTCGATGATTTTCGAGAAGATGCTCTTGTCCATTGGGCGACCTCAGTTGAACCGGCGATATATCTTCATGACCTGGTAGGCCGCATTGAGTTCCTGCGTCTTGCGGGCGGCGGTCTGCTGCTCGGCTGCCGTGCCGGTTGCCACGCGGTCGGGATGGACCTTGTAGATGGCGGCACGATAGGCCTTCTTGACGGTATCGACGGAATCGTCGTGGGCGATACCGAGGATCGCACACGCCTTCATCACGTCGGCGGGGATGTGCGGCGCCGACGCACGATGTGCGTGCTGCGTCCGTTGCTGGCTGTGCTCCTGCGCCGATCCTGCCGATCCGGAATTGAGCTCGTCGATGATCCTGCGGAGTTCCTCGTCGTCCGAGTCCAGGATGCGTTCGGCCCACGCCGTATCGTCCGTGGTGGCGTCGGTCCAGTATGCGCGTGCGATATTCTTGATGCGATCGAAGATCATGGTCGATGGTCGGAAGTTGGAACGTCGTGCAGCGACACGACGAATTTAGCATTCACTTCGCGTAGACCACGGGGTCAGAGACGCATGCCGATGGAAAAGTATGCCATGAGCGGGCCCCTGCCAACGGCGGCAGGGTTGTCGAGGAAGAAGAAGCGTTGTCCGACGGAGAACATGGCCGGGCCGACGGGAGTATCCATGCCGATGGTGGCGCCGACGCCATGCTGCAAGTCGCCGATGCGGATGTTGTCCGGCTGTGCCCATACCGACCCCATATCGTACCGGATGGATAGATAGGTGTCGAAGAAGATGTCGATGGGTGAGCGCGCCCGTACTTCCATCGAGCCGACGAGGATCTGCCGGCCCCGTTCTTCGTCCTGCCGCATGCCGAAGAACATGTCCTGTCCGCCAAGACTGAAGAGTTCGGCACCGGGCAGCGAACGATCCGCCGCACCCGCATGTAACGACGGGGAGATGACGACGGAGCGGATGGAAAGGTTGCTCTTGTAATGGAAACCGAGCTTGGTGAAGGAGAGGCCGTTGCTGAGGTTCAGGATGGAGGTTTCGAGCGATAGATCGAGGATGCGGCCACGGGTGGGGAAGTCCACGCGGTCCTGATCGTCCCAGCGTCCGATCATCCGTACGGTGGCGAGAGGCTGATAGCCCGGCCATACGCTGTCGGCCAGATCGCGATAGCGCTGCTGTTCGTAACGGAATTCGCCGAGCATCACGCCATTGCGCTCGAGCTGGCGTCCGCCGGATATCCTGACGCCGTACCGTTCTTCCGAAAACTGGGCCGTGCGTGATCGCAGAGGTTCTGTCACGGGACGTCCGGTCTGGGGCGTATAGATCCACACGTTACGGAAGGAAGCGTAGGCACGTGTCGTCGCCGTCCATAACGTACCTGCGATGCGGGGAACTTCTATGCCGCCCGATATCTCGCCGTTGCGCTCTCCGCCCGCCAGACGTGCCGAGAGGTTGATGCCGGAGCTGAACAGGTTGAGGTGAGCCACGTCCAGACCGCCCTGCGTATTCCGTTCGTTGTCGATCCTCGCACCGAGCCTCAGGACCTGGTTCCCTCTGTCCGTGGCGCCGACGACGACCCGGCAGCCGCTGTCGGGCGCGGGCTGGATGGCCACGTCGACGTTGTCGAACAGTTCCGAGGCGTGCAGGTTGAGCGTGCTGCGGCTGAGCGAGGCCGTCGTGACGAGGTCGCCGCGATTGAACGTCAGTTCGCGGATGACGTCCATCGAATCGACGCGACGTTTGGGATCCATGACGATGGACGTTACGCGTCCTTCGTCGACATGCAGGACGACCGTACTGGTCGTGGCATCGAAGCGTACTCCCCGCGTATGGGCGAAGTCGAAGCCGTTGCCGTGCAGGGCGCGCAGGATGCGCTCCGTCAGCAGCCTGCCGAAGGCCGGACTCCAGGCACGGCCGACGCCATCGTCGATGACGCTCTTCACGTCGGAAATGTCCGCGCACGAAGGCATCCCTTCGATCCTGATCCTCCTGACCATGGTACGCATGATGGTCGTGTCGTCGCCCATCGTCGGTGCGAGCGCAGCGACCTCGGTTCCGGAGCGCTGGCCGATGAGGCGCGTCAGGGCGGGCAGGGCCTCGATCGTCTTCTGTTCCCCCGCATTCATGAGAGACTGGAGGTTCCGGAAGTTGAAGGTCGAATGGAAGCCGATGTTCGGCGTGATCACGACGTCGGCCTTGGCGAGGTAGGTCGAATCCTTGAGCTTCATGGCCGACATCAACGCCTGGTCCGCGACGGCCCATGGAGTGTTGAGGTCCTCGGGATCGGACAGCTCGCTGACGGTGTTGACGACGATGATGATGTCGGGTCGCAAGGCTGCTGCCGCCTCATAGGGAATATTGGCCACCAGTCCGCCATCCACGAGGATGTCGCTACCCCTGCGTATGGGGGCGTAGCGCAATGGGAACGTCGCACTAGCCCGTATGGCCGTTGCCAGATTGCCGTGATCGAGCGCTACCCAGCGGCCGTCCTTGAGATTGGTGGCGATGGCGCGGAAGGGCATGCGAAGGCTGTCGAAGTGCATGACCGT
This sequence comes from Candidatus Kapaibacterium thiocyanatum, assembly GCA_001899175.1. NCBI lineage: Bacteria > Pseudomonadati > Bacteroidota > Eximiradiia > Eximiradiales > Kapaibacteriaceae (SeqCode) > Kapaibacterium (SeqCode) > Kapaibacterium thiocyanatum (SeqCode). The sequence goes on from MKVH01000025.1 coordinate 197,398, forward strand.
ATTGAACGGCGCATCCCAGAGGATGTCCTGCAGCAAGGTGGCGAACCGTGTGCTGCCCGACAGACCCTGTGGGACGAGGAATTCGAAGTTCCTGAAGTGGAGCGTGAGCAGGCTTCGGTCGTCGTCCTGCTTCTGCTGATAGGGAAGTTGTTCCCGATGGCGCTCGCTGGTGAACGACGTCACCTCGTGCCAGTTGATGGCCAGGATGATGGAATCGATCTGATCCGGAGTATATCCCGCCGCATACATGCCGCCGATGATGGCACCGATGCTCGTGCCCACGACGTAGTCGGGAACGATGCCTTGCCGTTCGAGGGCACGCAGGACGCCGACCTGGGCGATGCCGCGGGCACCTCCGCCGCTCAGGACGAGGGCGATGGTCGGCTTTCCGGGCTGTGCCCAGGCACTGCCGCAGTGCAGGAGGCACAGGACGATGATGCCCGCGATGATGGACGGGGATTTCATTTATGTGCCGGAGCGTTCTTCTTCCATCGTGGCGATCATACCCTTGTACAGGGGCCAGTATCGATCTTCCAGTGCCATGCGGTCCGTTGCGGCCTCGACCGATTGCTCGAAGGTCCCCGCATGGGTGAAGACGTCGTTCGAGCGACCGCCGTCGATCGTGCGTACGATGATCGCTGCTACGTCTTCCGCACTCATCATGGGCGTGAGTGGAGCCAGTGGCACGTTCCGTTCTTTCGCGAAGCGTTTCGATTTCACGATGCCGCTGCCGAAGACATCGCCGAGCGCTCCGCCTTCCGTGACGTCGGCCCAGTCCGTGCGTACGCCGGCAGGACAGACGACGGTGGCTTCCACGCCGGTGTCGGTGAGTTCCGTACGCAGGGCCGCGGTGAAGCCCACCACGGCATGCTTGGCTGCGACGTAGGCCGCATTGAAAGGGAAGGCCATCTTCCCGGCGATGCTGGCGATGTTGACGATGTGCCCGGTTCCGCGGGCCTTCATCGACGGCAGCGCTTGCGCCGTCATCCAGAACGTCGCGTAGACGTTGATGGCGAAGATGCTGTCGAGCTGTTCCGTCGATGTGTCCTCGATACGGGCCTTGTTGCCCCGTCCTGCATTGTTCACCAGGACGTCGATGGCACCGAAGGTCTCGAGCGTACGGTTCACGGCATCGCGGCAGGCCCGCTCTTCGGAGAGATCGGCGACGATTTCGAGGACGTGGGCTCCGCGGTCGCGTGCCGTTGCCGCGACCGCTGCGAGGCGATCGGCACGGCGTGCCACGAGGGCGAGATTGCCGCCACGTTCCGCGAGAGCGATCGCGAGGGCCGCTCCGATTCCGCTCGATGTTCCGGTGATGAGTGTCGTCATTGTCCTACAGGATCCGGAATGTGGAGTAGGTCTTGCCGTCGCTGAGGTCGTTGCAGGTCACGGACGATACACGGGCGTGCTGCGGTCCGGTGCGCAGCAGCGTCTCCATTTCGGTGAGGGCATCGGTCGACCCCTGTGCGATGCATTCGATGGTGTCGTCTTCGAGATTGCATACGAAGCCACGAAGACCGAGCTGATGTGCATGGTGGAGGACGAAGCGGCGGAAGCCTACGCCTTGGACGGTTCCGGAAACGATGAAATGTGTTGTTGGCATGAGGTGTTATCGACGATTGACTTGGGATACGGAGGCCTGATCGGTGGGGGTGATCAGGATGTCCTGGATGGCGACGTGGGGTGGCCGAGAAGCCACGAACAGTGCCGTTTCGGCGATGTCGCGACCGTGCAGGGGTGTGTATCCGTTGTAGACGGTTTGCGCACGTTCCGCATCGCCGCGGAAGCGTACGAGGGAGAATTCGGTTTCCACGAGGCCCGGATCGATGGTGCAGGTACGCACACCGGTGCCGAGGAGGTCGAGCTGCATCGAATCGCCGAGCATCTTCACGGCGGCCTTGGTCGCGCTGTAGACGTTGCCTCCCCGATAGGCCTGTCGACCGGCGATGGAGGCGATGTTGATCACCTGTCCTTTGGCACGGTTCACCATGCCCGGAAGAACGGCTCGGGTGACGTTGAGCAGCCCCTTGACGTTCGTGTCGATCATCTCTTCCCAGTTCAGGTGTACACCTTCCTGGATGGGCTCGAGTCCGCGCGACAACCCGGCATTGTTGATGAGGACGTCGATGTCGTGCCAGGTGTCGGGCAGTTCGCCGATGGCGGCTTCCACGGCCGAACGGTCACGTACGTCCACGGCCTGCGTGAAGACGTCGATGCCGTGCTCCCTGTGCAAGGTATCCGCCAGTGCTTCGATGCGGTCGGTTCTGCGTGCCCAGAGGACGAGGCGTGCACCCGCTTCGGCGAACACTTCCGCACAGGCTTCGCCGATACCCGCGGAGGCACCGGTAATGAGGACGATGGAGTTCTTCATAGCATATCGTGTTGAAACATCTAAATTTACGGAATGACTACCACGCCACCCCTCTCGACAGCTCCATTGCACTTCGTCTTCCCCTCGATACGGAAGGAACTCCTCGGCAACGGAACGCCCGTCTATCTCATCGAACGGGCCGACGAAGACCTGATGAGCATCACGCTCAACATCGCCTCCGGTGCCGTCCATGACGAACTGGACGGCGAAACATCGTTCACCGTCGCCATGCTCGTGCGCGGCACGACGACGATGTCGCCCGAGGATTTTGCTGAAGAGGTCGAGCGGCGCGGTTGCAGCATCGGCTCGTCGAGCGATCGCGATTCGACGAGTATCGTCGCGACGGGACTTTCCGAGTACGATCATGATCTCGTGCGATTTCTTTCGGACAGTATCTGCAGCCCGGGCTTCGACACCGTGGAGATCGAACGCCAGCTCAAGCGCCGGATCGGAGACCATCTCCAGAACGTCGCCGACCCGGATTGGCTCGCAGGGCAGGCCCTGTCCGTCGCCGCCTTCGATGGCCATCCCTACGGACGCTCGAAGGACGGAACACCGGAGACGATGACCCTGGTCGACCGTGACCGTATGCGGTCCGTCTATGCCCGTCTGCTCTCCTATCCCCGCTTCGTCATCGTCTCGGGGCGGTTCGACCCGGAAGAAGTCCTGCGTGGCCTCGACGAAGGGATCGGACGTCTGCCCGTGCCGACTGCCGTGTCGTCCATCGCGCCTGCCATACTCCGGTCGCGTGTCGCTGCCATCGCCAGCAAGGAGGATGCCGTGCAGACCGTGCTGAGAATGGCCCTGCCGGCACTGCCGCTGGTCGATCCCGACTATACGGCCCTGCTGCTGGTGACGGAGATCCTGGGCGGTTATACGATGGCACGTCTCTTCACCGTTCTGCGCGAACAGAAGGGATATACATACGGTGCCTACGCCTATCTCGAGAACAGGAAGTGGTCCCAGGCCATGCGCCTCATGACGAGCGTAGGGAACGGCTTCACGGTGGATACCGTGGCCACCGTCAAGGCCGAGCTCCAGCGGATACGCAGCCAGCGCATCGACGACGAGGAATTCGAGAACACGCGTCAGCACGCGCTCGGACGATTCGCACGAAGCAACGAAACACCGCAGCAGACGGCCGGGCTGTTGTGGACGATCATCAGCAATGACCTTCCGATGGACTATTTCGAACGCCACATCGAACGGTTGCAGGCATTGACGCCCGATGATGTGCGGCACGTCCAGGAGCGGTTCTTCGATCCTGCGACGTTGACGATCGGTGCCAGCGGGGACCGCAACATCATCGTCGATGCCGTCGCGGATTCCGTCGATACCGTCATCGACTATCGCGCCTGATGCCGATGCTCGCAGTCATCGCCATCGTCGTCTCCATCGCCGCCGTCGTCGCGATACGCCGGGGTGTGGACGTACGGTTCGCCCTGTTCACTGCGGGACTCATCCTCACGGCCGTCGCGGGCGCTCCCTGGCTCGTCTTCGACGCCTTCCAGCGGAGCGTCGGCAAGGGTGACATCATCGGGCCGATCTGCTCGGCGATGGGATATGCATTCGTTCTCAAGGCCACCGACTGCGACCGCCACATGGTGCGTCTGTTGATACGACCGTTGCGGACCATACGCTGGGCTCTCATTCCCGGCGGATGTGCCATCGGCTTCCTTACCAACATGGCCATCACGAGCCAGACGGCGACGGCCGCAGCCGTCGGCCCGATCCTCCTGCCATTGATGGTGGCTGCCGGATACTCGCGTCTGATCGCGGGCGCCACGCTGATCGTCGGATGTTCCGTCGGTGGCAACCTGTTCAATCCGGGCGAGCCCGACATCGTCGCCATCCACAATGCCACACAGGCGTCCGTTGGCGACATCATCGGCCAGGCCATCATGCCCAACATACTGTCCTTCGTGATGGCGACCCTCGTTCTCACGGCCATGGGCCTGAGCGCGAAGCACCGCACGGACAAGGCGGAAGAGGTCGAGGACGACGAACCCATCAATGTCGTCAAGGCGTTGTTGCCGCCTCTGCCCGTGCTCATCCTGCTTCTCATGCAGCCCGGACTGAACCTCGTTCCACCGGTCTTCGCAGTCTATCCCAAGGGACTCCATATCTCCATGGTCATGGTGATATGTACGGCACTGGCCATGCTCGTGACGCGGGGTGGAATCAACAGGCTCACGACGCAGTTCTTCGAGGGTATGGGATATGCCTTCGCCAAGGTCATCTCGCTCATCATCGCAGCATCGTGCTTCATCGCCGGACTCGAAGCGGCCGGCGTCATCGCGTCCGCGGCCGGTGCCCTGGCATCCAATGCGGCACTGGCGGCAGTCCTGAGTCCGGTGCTGACGTGGGGCCTGGCAGTCATCAGCGGTTCGGGTACGGCGCCGAGCGTATCCTTCTCCCAGGCCATGCTGCCGTCACTCGCCACGACCAACGTCTTCCATGCCGTCAAGCTCGGCATCTCCGGTGCGATCGGTGCCAGCGTCGGACGCACCATGTCGCCGGTCTCCGCCATCCTCCTCTTCACCACGACGCTCACGGACACGGAGCCCTCGCAGCTCGTCCGCATCGTGATGTGGCCGATGTTGGCGGCCCTTGGCATTACCATTCTCCACGGCCTCGTATTTTAGCTCCATGGACTCTCAACAGATGGACTCGATCTACGCCGATTACAACGCCACGACACCCGTCGATCCTAGGGTCGTGGAAGCGATGATGCCGTACCTGACGGACGTTTTCTACAATGCCTCCAGCACGCATGCCGCGGGGATGGAAGCGCAGCGCGTCGTCATGCAGGCCCGAATGCAGGTCGCATCGCATATCGGGGGGCGGATGAACGAGGTCATCTTCACGTCCGGCGCTACCGAGGCCATCAATCTCGCCATCCTGGGCATGGCCCGCCACGAGACGTCGGAACGCCGTCGCATCGTCACATGCCGTACGGAACATGCAGCCGTCGTCGACGCCTGCATGTACCTCGAAGCACGGGGTTGGCCGGTGACCTGGCTGGGTGTGGATGGCGATGGACGCATCGACATCGACGAGGTGGGGAGTGTCCTTGGCTCCGATACGCTGCTCCTCAGCGTCATGGCCGTCAACAACGAGACGGGTGTAAAGCAGGATCTCCGTGAACTGGCATCGCTGGCCCACGCCGCTGGTGCCTACTTCATGACGGATGCGACGCAGGCCTACGGAAAGATGGCCATCGATGTCGACGATATCGGTATCGATCTCATGACGTTCTCCGGTCACAAGATCTACGCACCTAAGGGCGTGGGCGTGCTCTACGTGCGTTCCCGCAAGGAATGCACCTGTGAGCTCGAACCGTTGCAGTACGGTGGCGGTCAGGAGCGCGGCATCCGCAGCGGCACGCTGAACGTGCCCGGAATCGTGGCCCTGGCCCATGCCGGTACCCTCGCCCATGAATGTCTCGTCAGCGACGCCGAACGCATCGGTGCCCTCCGTGACAGGTTCGAGGATGCCATCCTCCATCTGCATGGCGTGCACGTGAACGGCCGGCATGAACACAGGAACTACGGTACGAGCAACGTCAGGTTCGATGGTACGGATGTCGACATCATGCTCATGCACATGCCGTACGTGGCGGTAAGCAAGGGCAGTGCGTGTGCGAGCGCCAAGCCCAGGCCGTCCCACGTACTCACGGCGATGGGGCAGACGGCAGAGCAGGCCGCCTGTACGCTCCGTTTTTCATTCGGACGTTTCACGACGTCCGACGATATCGACAGGCTCGTGGCAGCGATCACCCACGCACACGAAAAGGCACTGGCCGGCGTCGTTCCGGCATAAACTCCAGGAAATCATGGCTTCATCAGACGTCCAACTCGTTGAAGAACTCGCGCAGCGCATCAAGAGCGTCAAGAGCGAGATAGGCAAGGTCATCATCGGTCAGACGGAGATCGTCGATCAACTCCTCATCTCGCTGTTCGCCCGCGGCCACTGCCTGCTGGTCGGAGTGCCGGGGCTGGCCAAGACGCTCCTCATCCGCACACTGGCGCAGACGATGGATCTGTCGTTCTCCCGCATCCAGTTCACACCGGATCTGATGCCCGGCGACATCACGGGTACCGAAGTGATCGAAGACAACGTATCGACGGGACAGAAGTCGTTCCGCTTCATCAAGGGGCCGATCTTCGCCAACATCGTCCTGGCCGACGAAATCAACCGTACGCCGCCGAAGACGCAGGCGGCCCTGCTCGAAGCCATGCAGGAACATAGCGTCACGGCCGCCGGCACGACGTACCGTCTGGAAGAGCCGTTCTTCGTCCTCGCCACGCAGAATCCCATCGAACAGGAAGGAACGTATCCGCTGCCCGAAGCGCAACTGGACCGATTCATGTTCAACCTGTGGCTGGACTATCCCGACTTCAACGAAGAAGTCGAAGTGGTGCGCTCCACGACGGTCGCGCAGAAGGAAACGTTGAAGCACGTGATGGACGGCAAGGACATCGTTACCTTCCAGGAACTCGTCCGCCGTGTCCCCGTTGCCGACAATGTGATCCAGCATGCCGTCAAACTCGTCCGCGCGACGCGGCCGGATACGGGCAGCATCAAGATCGTGAAGGACTTTCTCAGCTACGGTGCCGGCCCTCGCGCATCGCAGTACCTCGTACTCGGCGCCAAGAGTCGTGCGGCGCTGAACGGGCGTTTCTCCCCGTCCATCGATGACGTCAATGCCGTCGCCGTCAGCGTCCTGCGTCACCGCATCGTCACCAACTTCAATGCCGAAGCCGAAGGCGTGACGCCTTCGCGGATCGTGGACGAGCTGGTGAAGAGCGCCTGAGGCGCGAAAACCAACTACCAACGCCGTTACTATCCAGGAGCGCATCCCACCGATATGGTGCCGGATGCGTTCGCCGTTTCGCATACGTTCCGATCGGGACGACATCGTAGTCGTGTCATCCCCTGATGACGTCCATCCGCTGTTGCCGTTCGATCATGGTCTTCAGATCGATGGACCATGGTTCGATATCGTGGTCGAGGCCGGCGATCCAGGGCGTATAGCGCAGATGTTCGGGTCTGTTGGGGTCACCCGTCATGCGGTCGATCACGCTCTGGTGGATACGTATCCTGTCCGTCCGTTTCGCATCCCACGTCCGTACCGCTCTCGGATAGAGCTTCGCGAGGAACGAGCCGCGGGAATCGTGCATCACGCCGTATGGGTTGATGGTGACGGGTACCTTGTGCTTGAGGTAGAGGCGCAGTCCCAGGTCGCAGGCCTTCTGCGTCAGCCAGAGCAGGGGGATGTCCGACAGTTCCTGTTCGGGATAGCCGCCGCCTACGTCCGTATGCATGCCCGTGAACCACACCTGGCTCAGTGACTGATAGGGCTTCAGATCCGTATTCCACAGCACGGGATGGAAATACTTGCGTTCGTCGTCGATGGCGAGGGCATGATAGGCGTTCTCCACGCTCTCGCTCAAGGTGAAGTTGTGGAAGTTGTGCCTGAACATCGGAAGGCCGTCGATGAGGTCGCTCAGCCATCGGATGGGCAGGCCCAGGGCCGCTACCGTATCGTAGCATCCGATGAATCTGATGCGCGTCCACATCGTGCGGTTCTTCCGCACGAACTCGTCGGCCCTGCTTTTGCGCAGATCCGCATTCGACGTACGGTAGATGCCGTAGGCCTTGGGGATGAGTTCCGGGCGGCCCTTCGGCAGGATGCCGAAGTAGTGGATGAAGCTCGACAGACTTCGTATGGTGGCTGCGCCGCGGCTGAAGCCGAAGAGATAGATGTTGTCGCCCGCCTCGTAATGATCGAAGATGAACCTGTAGCACTGCTGGATGTTCCGCGAGATTCCCATGCCGCCGATGTTGCCGGTGATCTTCTTCATGCCGGTGCCGAGGCCGGCATCGTAGTAGCCTACCTGACGCGGCGTGCGGTCCTCGACCATGTTGAACATCTTGTAGACGTTCGTGTTGTAGCCTTCTCCGCCTTCCTGGCCTGTGCCATCGGAAAAGACGACGATGTTCTTCGCCATGGGAATGCCCCCGGATGCAGTGCGTGACGTGATAGACGGCGATCGGGCCGGGATCGCGGGGGCAACATACGTAAACTGGATCAGGAACGGCGAGGGGCCTCTCTCCCATGACCGTGTTATGCAGTCATCCTTCGATGGGCGTCCTGTTAATGCGGAATCCAGTACCAGCGACTATCCGCAACGATCATTCATCCTGTCCTTCCCACGAAACGATCTGCTGTTTCCGTTGTCGGATTGCCGCGATGACGGCAGCGAGAGTAGGGGAGGCTCCGAGTTGGAAGTAGCATTGAAAAACACAAACTACCATCTGGGTACTTGATGTCACAATCTGGGCTCGATTGTTGCAAACAGTCCTGAAACTTGCATCTTCCACCACGAATCTGTACGTTCGGGCAAATATCTGTTAGTGCAAGTCGCTATTGAGCTTAGTCAGGACGAGATAGGACGTACGGATTGCGGCTGTAGAGATATACACAGCACGAGGGTTATATGTTCTCGATGTTCCGATGGGCTATCGGTATCACTGCCGTATGCCTTCTGTTCCTCATTACAACCACTCCGGTAGTTGCGCAATGCGACTCACTTCGGCAGTTCTATCCGCCGGGTGCCAAGGTCTATCCACAGACACCCAATGGACTGGATACGACCCATCCTGTCGATCCACGAAAGTTCGTGGCACAATGGCACTTCGAGACGCAATCCGATTCAACGATCACCCGATTCGTCTTTGACGACTTCGTCAGCAATGGCCGCCGTGTGTGGCTGAGCAACTGGTGTGAAGGGAAGACATGGAATTGGGACAAGACGACGCAGCAATACGTCAATGAAGTCACGAATGCCCAACTGAGCAGCATTTCCCACACGACGTATATGCCGGTTATCGCTGGGGATACCATCGGATTCTATCGTCATGCCTACTGGCTTCGCCGTGGTCCGTCAACAGGGTCACTCGCCAAGTATGTTTCGGGCGATGTCGTCTCGTACTCGGTCGAGCTGGTGCGGAAATCGGACGGTCAGCGGATGGCACTCCTCGACACCGTCCGAATCAGCCAGAGCGGGGCATCCAGTCCATGTGTCTATATGTGGTATCCATTGGCGTCGAAGGTCCGTTACGTCATTCCATCTGTTATTTCGGATACGACGTATGCCTGTGTCCGCGTGAACGTGTACACAAGCGGATCAGACAATGACGTGTTTTCACGCACGGATCTTTTCGCTACGCTCAATGCAAGGATATTCCTCAACAACCCATATTTCGAGAACTTCATGGCTACGGTCAACTCCGAGAATGCCTGCGGTGCTGCTACCGGGGGATGTGGGATGACCGTAACGAATGGAACATCGGGAAGTGTCAATGCGGCTGTGACGTCCTCAAGCATTACCCTTGTGAAGGCGTTCTCGCAGGCAGGATACTTGGTATCGAGCACTGCCGTAACCACATGGCCTTCTACTGTCGCCCTTTCGACAGGGGCCGGTCTGTACATCGTGTGTGGTGTCAATAGTTCCGGTACCGTCGTCTGTACGAATACCATGCTCGTTCCATAGTCCGTTCCGTCAACCATTCCCTTATTGCTCTATGGTTCGCTTTGTTCCGCTCGTTTGTTCGTTCGTTTTCTGCTGTATCACACTGTCCGCGTTGACGTCGAAGCGTCATCCCGGCGCAAGCCAAGGGAACCCACCTTGCAACCCTGACGCTGGCGAGAAGATATCCGAGGTTGCCGGGCCACGATCATGTTTCTGCATTGGTTCTCCTGCCGGCCATGTGGAATTTTCACCGATCTATCCGAACTGGATCATCGGGTCGCTGTACAACACGAGAGTATATATCTCCTGTCAGCCCGAACAGGAGGCCAGTGAGCAGGTCACATGCACGTACCGCAACGATTGTTCCGCAGACTACGATCTCACCTTGCCCGGATGGTTCTATTATTGGCCGGACATCGACAAGCCGGTTTTTACCGTTGAAGCGGGGCCGGGTAACTGGCCGTAGATGTTACTCTAGGTTTCCGATGAAATTATCTAGTAAGTGGAGAGAGGTGACATGCACAACGATAGTATGATCTTGACCACGAGCGAAGTTGATGTTCTTTCGGACCGTCTAAGCAAACGTCTCGGATACACTATCGGGCAAATCGATATCCTGCAAGTCTTCAATCAGTACCGCGAAGAGATAGACAAGGTGCTGAATGGCAGTAGCGAGAAAATGAGACTCTACGTTGTGGAAGACTTTCTGAGTGGTATCGATTTTAGGGATTTATGGGTGGAGATTGAGCACGAAGAAGTCAACGATACTTTGCCACAGATGCCGGGTGATCTACTTGGATTTATTGTGAAAAGTGTTGGAAAGAGATGGATGATTCATAAGTACGACGAAGATCCATTTCCATCGGATCCTCACGCGCATTGTGAAGAGGATAGCTTGAAATTGGATCTAACAAATGGTGATTGTCATAGTGCAAAGCACAAGAGGATCGTCCGTCGATTGCGACGTAAGGACCTGCTAGAAATCAGGAGCAAGTTCAACATGAAGGGAGTGACCCTACCCAATCTGGCAGTCTAGCAATGGTCATACTTCAATAACACTCAGGGAGAAAGAAAGATGTCCGCACCTGCAAGAGAATGGCAATGGTATCTATTCAAGGATACTGCCGGAAAGTTTCGTTGGAACTGTAAGGCCGATAATGGGAATATCGTTTATGCTTCCTCGCAAGGCTATGTGAATAGGACTGATTGTGTTGCGAACGCAACAGCTATCGGCTTTAGTGTGACGAACATGGTGGATCTAACGAAGACATGATCCAATGATGTAACCTCGACCAGCAGCCTCTGCCTTAATGCAGGCTTCTTCGAAGTTGTCAGCTTCGATTTCCGGGCCGTCCCATCGCTTATCATCGCATTAATTTCGATAAGAAAGACTTCACTAGCGTTGCTGCTATATTGGCTCTCTGGCTTTGCTTGAGAGCTTTCTTTTTGTGTTGTCTCTTCAATCTGGCTGGGCCTTTGTGGATCCCATATGCATACCCCCGTGTAAATACTGATAATTGTTGATGCCTGTAAATAGTGGATAAGGGTGGTTTTGAGTTAGGACCACCATTCGTAGAGTGATTTTGGAGATGAAGCGTGGTTTGTAAAGGGAATGATTGGGTCCGTTAAATATCGACAGAATCCATTAGACACATCGAGATACGATTCCATGAACCCGTATCGGTCTGCCAAGCCGTTCAGGCAGTGCCATGTCGTCTAGTATGATGTATGGTGCAAATTCACCAATAGTATCCATAGCCTGTAACCACGGATTTGATTCGGTCCTGTCCGGGCAGGTCGGTATGGGCCATCCTATCCGCCACCTCTCACCCCCGCAAAAAGCCGTACCTTTGTAGTCGATCCTGTCCCAACGCCCGCTCCCGGTACCGAGTTATGAGTCTCGTCGCAATCGTCGGCCGCCCCAACGTGGGCAAATCCACGCTCTTCAATCGTATCATCGAAGAGCGCCATGCCATCGTGGAGGCCGTTCCCGGTGTGACGCGCGACCGGATCTATGCCCGCGGTGAATGGAACGGTGTCCACTTCCAGCTCGTGGATACGGGGGGGATCGTGCCGGACAGCGAGGAGCTGTTCGACAAGGCCATCCGCGAACAGGCCATGATGGCCCTCGAAGAAGCCGATGCCATCATCTTCGTCTGTGACGGACGCGATGGCGTGACGCCGGTGGACGAGATGATCGCCGCAATGCTGCGGACGACACCGAAGCCGGTGACCCTGATCGTGAACAAGTGCGACAATGCGATGATGGATATGAATTCCTCCGAATTCTATTCCCTCGGTCTCGGCGATCCCTATCCCATTTCCGCCCTGAACGGCAGAAGCACCGGAGACTTTCTCGATCGCGTCGTCGGCTTCCTGCCGAAGAACGAGGAAGCGGAGGACGATCGCCTGAAGATCGCCATCGTCGGCCGCCCGAACGTCGGCAAGAGCTCACTGACCAATGCCCTGCTCGGACGCGAGCGCAGTATCGTGACGCCGATCGCCGGCACCACGCGCGATGCCATCGACAGCGTCGTGCGCTTCTACGGCGAGGAGATGGTCCTCATCGATACGGCAGGTCTGCGCCGCCGCAGCCAGATCAAGGAACAGGTGGAGATGTACAGTACGATGCGCACGGCCCGTGCGATCGAACGCTGCGATGTCGCCATCGTCGTTCTCGATGCCACGCAAGGACTGGAAACGCAGGACAAGCGCATCATCGACCAGGTCGTCGCCGAACGGAGAGGCATCATCGTCGCCGTGAACAAGTGGGACCTCGTCGAGAAGGATACGCGCACGGCCGACGACTTCACGAAGAAGTACAAGGAGGCCCTCCCGACCTTCGACTACGCTCCGGTGGTCTACATCTCCGCACTCACCAAGCAGCGGATCACACGCGTGCTCGAAATGGCGAAGGAAATCCAGGCCCGCCGCGAAGTACGCATCAGCACGTCGAAACTCAACGACGTTCTGCTCGCCGAACTGGATCGCGTCCCACCGCCCTCGGTGCGGGGCCGCGACCTCCGCATCAACTACATCACGCAGGTGCGTACGGCACCGCCGATCTTCGCCTTCTTCTGCAATCATCCGGATCTCATCCCGGATTCCTACAAGCGCTTCATGGAGCGTCAGCTACGCGAGCATTTCGACCTCGAAGGCGTGCCCGTGAGCTTCGTCTTCAGGAAGAAGCATCGCGACAGGAACGAGGACTGACAGGCCCCTCCTCTCTCCGCCGCAGTGGCCAGCGAGTCCTTTCGAAGATGGTCATGGCGTGGCCGTCCGTCGCCGCCTGAAACCTACGACTATCGCTTCTTCAGCATCAGGAGACGATGCGTGAATTCCGTGCCTATGCCGCTGATCACGCACCGTTCGTTCCTGTCCGAGAGATATCGCGCCGTCCAGTCCACGATGCCGCCATCGCCCGTTTCGTACCATGTGCCTTCGTGCCGCAGGCTGAGCTTGAACCGCAGACCCTTGTAGTAGGGCTGATCATGCTGCGGAATGTACTCCCGTTCGATGACGATGTCCGGAAGTGTGGCCGCGATGCGGCCCATGACGTTCGTGGAGAGTCTGTCGATGGCGGGTCGGCGATCATGGATCCGGAAGGCGATCCTGATGTCGCGATGGGCGGCCGCGCCCGCGATGCCATCGTGAGACAGGGCTACGAGGGTGGAGACATGATGCACGATTTCTTCCTCGATCCAGGTCGTTCCCCGGTCGTGGCCGGCGGACGTCATGCCGAAGAGATCGAAGTGCGGGCGGAATCGGGGATCGCCGGGCGGTGGTGTACGGATGACGCGCTGAAGGGCCGACAGGCGAATGGTATCCATACGAGTTCCGGCGTTACGTCGTGCGTCGCGTCGGCGGACGGAGGCTTCCAGTGCCAGCACGTTGGTCGGATCGGAGACTGCTTCCGTACCGCGCAGTGCCGACAATATCTTGTTCTGGTCGCAGGGGGCCACGACGGACGACGCTCCGAGAGGAGCGGCGGGCGAGAGGCCGATGGTCGTGAAACCGTGGGCGGCCGCTTCCTTCATCAGGGACAGACCGAAGGCCTGCATGGCGACGGCATCGCTCTCGGCAGGTGCCACGAACCGATTGGACGTGTAGGCGTCGAGAATGTCCTGCGGTGTGAGGGATTCCGTCTTTCTACGGAACACTTCGAGCAGCAGAGACGTCAACTCGCCCATACGGAAACCTCCGACGAGTTCGTCGAAGATCTTCCGGCGCTCCGGCGTGGAGAGGAGACTGGTGAGTATCGATGGTTCCATGGCCACGATGAACAAACCTCATGCCAGTATCGGCGGAGCTGGAACGATATCCAACCACATAGCGGAAGATGACTGCCATGCTGCTTCGTACCATTGTCGCAACAACGTTGCTGGCCTCCGTACTTCATGCACAGCCCGTTGTCGTTACCATCGACCATTCGCAACCGCATCGCGCGATCTCGCCCTATATCTACGGATCGAACGGCAACGATGCCGGCGCGCAGGACGGTATCACGATCCGTCGTCAGGGCGGAAACCGGCTCACGGGGTACAACTGGGAGAACAACTATTCCCATGCGGGCGAAGACTGGCAGAATTCCAACGACACCTACCTGCCCTGGTACTACCATGTTCCCGAGAACAGATGGCAGGAGCCCGGCGTCGTGCTCACGACGTTCATCGACGATAACAAGGGCGCGGGGATCAAGTCGCTCGTGACCCTGCCCGTCGCCGGTTACGTGTCCGCCGATGCGAACGGCAGCGTGACACCCGAACAGGTCGCTCCGTCCGCACGGTTCCACAGGGTGGAGATCGAGCATTCGGGGTCGACCGGACAGGCCAATACCGACGATGACGTCGTCTATGTCGAGGACGAAGTGCGCTTCCTCACTAATCGATACGGTGCAGGCGCGGGACCGCAATGGACGGTAGCGTATTCGCTCGACAACGAGCCTTCGCTGTGGCCCGAGACCCATCCGCGTATCCATCCGGACAAGACGACGTTCCAGGACCTCATGGCCAGATCGATACGGACGGCGACGGTGATCCGTGCGGTGGATCCGACGGCCCTCATCTATGGTCCGGCCGAATTCGGATTCTCGGCCTTCACCAATCTGCAGGACGCTCCCGACAAGAGTCTCTTCATGCCCTACGGTTCGTTCATCGACGGTTATCTCATGATGATGAAGATGGCCGAGGGAACGGCGGGCAAGCGTCTTCTCGACGTGCTGGACGTTCACTGGTATCCGAACCTGAACGGGGAAGCGATCTCGTTCAACGACAATCTGGTGGAAGAGGACAAGCGCATCCAGGCGCCACGCTCGCTCTGGCAGGAAAGCTATGTCGAGGATAGCTGGATAGGTCAATGGTACGGTCCGGCCAGCGGCCAGCGCATGCGCCTGCCGCTGTTGCCCACGCTGCAGCGTATCATCGACGAACGGTATCCGGGTACGATGTTGTCGATCTCGGAATTCAACTACGGCGGCCCGCGCCAGGTATCGACGGGGCTGGCCGTGGCGGATGTGCTCGGAATCCTCGGTAATCACGGAGTGTATTCTGCCACGCACTGGGAAGCGATCGACGGCTATATCCGTGCCGCCTATCGTCTGTATCGCAACGCCGATGGCAATGGTCTGCGCGTAGGGGACAGCAGTGTGGTCACGACGACGTCCGATGCATCGGAGGCTTCGGCCTATTCGAGCGTCGATACCGAAGGCCGTATGCACGTCATCGTGATATGGAAGGCCAACAGGAGCGACGTCGTACGGATCGCCATCGACGGTTCGTTCAAGGGCGTACCGAAGTCCTGTCATGGATTCGACGGTGAATCGAACGTCATCGCCGTGAAACCGATGCCGGTACAGGTCGATGCCTCGACCTTCACGTTGGCCGTGACGGCCCGCAGTGCCTATCACATCGTCTTCGATCCCACCACATCATCCGTTGCCGAGGGCGGAACGGACGATGGCCTGCTCATCAACCAGTACGGTATGACGACGGGAACATCCGTGGTGAGTAACATCACCGTTTATGATATCGTCGGCAACCTGGTCTATACCCTTCCGAAGATGGAAGCCACGACGTCCATCACATGGCCCGCATCGCTCGGTCATGGTGCCTATGTCGTGATGGCCGAGGTCGGAGGCAGGATGACGACGGGCAGGATGCTCCGCTGATATCACGTGGAGCTCGTGGCCGGTCTCACTCCACGATGGCGATGACGAGCTTCCAGAACTCGAGGGACACGACAATGGTGCCGATGCAGAGGACGAGCCAGCCGAAGCCGGTCTTCAGACGTTGGCCGTCGATATGGCGTGACAGTCGTGCACCTACGAGGATGCCTGCCGACATCAGTCCGGTGAACGTGAGCAGGAAGGACCAGTCGTAATCCATCCCCGACGTCATGTCGGCGAGGACTCCGATGGTCGAATTGGCGCTGATGAGAACGAGCGACGTGCCGACGGCCCTTTTCATGTCGATACCCGACCAGAGGACGAGGGCCGGAACGATCAGGAAGCCCCCACCCACGCCGAGGACGGCGCTGAGGAGACCCACGACGAAGCCGGCGATGGCGAGACGCGAGGCCGGTGCGGGTTCGCGCGTTTCCGATCCCGTGCCGGCCCGAATCATTCCGATGGCCGCGATGAACATCATCAGCGCGAAGGCGATCATCAGGAACGTATCGTCGGTGACCCTGTCTCCCGCGACGATGAACGACTGCGGGATCATGGGCACGACGAAGCGGCGTACCATTCCTGTCGTGACCAGCGCCACGCTTCCGAACGAATAGACGGCAGTCCAGTACACCTCGTGACGGCGCACGTACGGGACGGCGCCGACGGCCGAGGCGATGGCGATGGTGAACAGGGCATAGCCGCTTGCGACGGATTGATCTATACCCATCAGATAGACCAGGATGGGGACGGCGATGATGGCGCCGCCAGCTCCTACCAGACCCAGAATGATGCCGATGATGCCGGCGAGAGCGAGGACGAGAAACGTCATGGACGTCGTCCCGTTACCATGCGAGCATGCCGCCCTTCAGGTTTACCGGTGCAGTGAAACCGTTCAGTTCGAGGAACATGCAGGCCTGTCCGCTGCGATTGCCTGAGCGGCAGTAGACGATGATCTCTCCGTCACGATATGCCTCGAGCTCGTCGATACGATCGGGAAGCTCTCCGAGCGGGATGAGGATCGAGCCCGGGATGTTCTTTTCGGCATGTTCTTCGGGTTGCCGTACGTCGAGCAGGACGACGTCTTCGCCTGTTCCGAGCCGGGTCTTCAGGGTGTCGGGTGAAATTTCACGCATGGTGGTGATACACTGATGTTGGTGATGGATGTGTCGCTGCTCAGGCGTCGATGGTCGTGCCGGTTTCGTACGGACAGCCTGCCGCACGCCAGCCGGCATAGCCCGGAGCGTAGTTGACGATGTTATGGAATCCTTCGCGCTGAAGCAGACTCGTGGCGATGCTCGACCGGTCACCCGCCTGACATGAGATGACGACGACCTTGTCGCGCGGTATCTCGCCGAGATGCTGGAGCAGGTAGCCTGCATGTAGATGTCGGGCGCCGGGAATGTGTCCGCTCACGTATTCGTTCGTCGAACGTACGTCGATCACGACGACGTCGTCATTGTCGTAGCGGGAGACGAATTCGTCATGCGGGATCTCTGCCGTGGTGGCGAGTGCATGATGGCCCTCGTGCCAGCCGTCGATGCCAGGGCGATAGCCCAGGATGTTGTCCAGACCGATGCGCATCAGCTTCCGTACGACGTCGTCGATCGTCCTGTCGTCGGCGATGATGGCGAAGGGCTTGTCGTAGTCGATCATCCAGCCGGCCCACGTGCTGAAGGCCTTGTTGTTCTGGATGTTGACCGTGTTGGGAATGTGTCCGTTCGCGAAGGCCGTCTTCACACGCGTATCGACCACCATCGTTCCGTCGGCGAGTGCTTCCGAGAGGTCCTGGAGAGACAGCAGGTGTGGTTGCTGCACTTCCGTCCGCAGGTTGCGCTCGACCTTGTTGAGGACCTTCATGTGGGCGAAGTATCGCGGCGGCTCGGGCTGGCCATCGAGCAGGGCATTCACGAACTCTTCTTCGTCCGTATGCTGCAATGCCCAGTTGACGAGCTTCTCGTAGCCGACGGTCGACGACGGTATCGCGCCGAGGGCCTTGCCGCAGGCCGATCCGGCACCGTGGGCGGGATGCACCTGTATGTGGTCAGGGAGGGAGTTGAACCTCCGCAGCGAGGCGAACATCTGCCGGGCTCCCGCGTCCATGGTTCCCCGGTGGCCGGCGACCTTCTCGAGAAGGTCGGGGCGGCCGACGTCGCCCACGAAGACGAAGTCGCCGGTGAACATCATGATCGGAACATCGCGTGTGGCCGGTGTATCGGTCACGAGCAGGGAGATGTGTTCCGGAGTATGTCCCGGCGTATGCATCACCTGGACCTTGATGTTGCCCACCATGAAGGTGTCGTTGTCCTTCAGTCCGGTATGGGGGAATTCGTACTGCCACTCGGGGCCGCCTTCGTCGCTGAGGAACATAGTGGCGCCCGTTACGGCGGCCAGTTCGCGCGTGCCGCTCAGGAAGTCGGCATGAATGTGCGTTTCCGTCAGATGCGTGATGCGGAGGCGTTCCTGCCGCGCGATATCGAGATACGTGTCGATGTCGCGTTTCGCATCGATGACCATCACTTCGCCCGTTGCCTGACAGCCTACCATGTAGGAGGCGTGGGCGAGTCCCGGTTCATAAATCTGTTTAAAGAACATCGGATGTTCCTGCTGGATCGGTGTGGGAGTGGATGCCGCAAAAATACGTCCGGAAACGCCTGGAACGGGGCTCCCGGAACCGTGTCAAACTAGCGATGTCTCGTTGCGATCGGTATGACATTCGTCAATGTCGCCTGATGATTGATCAATTGGCTCTTGGTGCGGTTCTCCGACGCAGATACGTTGCGCCGTTCACGTTCATCACTCAGGAGCGGGAATGGAGACGAACAACACCCATTTATATCGGATGTTGTCCTGGAGATATGCAGGTTCTACGATCGAAGATATTGAAGATGCGGTAGCGGCGGCCAATTGTGCTCTGGAAGAATCCCGTTTTCTGGCCCGCGAGCCGGTGCGAAATCCCGAAGCCTATCGTACGTGTGTGGCACAGCGTTTTCTGGGCAGGGCCATGCAGCGGCAACGCAGGATGGTATTCATGGACGTGCACGGCGATGCGGGATGGGAGAACCTGTCCGCGAACGACGCACAGCCATTGCAGTCGGACGATGACCGGCAGGCCGAGCATCGGTTCGATACGGAGCGGATTCTCGACACCCTTCCGGACCAGTACGCCCAGGTACTGGCATTGCACTACCTTCAGGGGCTGACGCTGGAGGAGTCGGCGCACTATGCCGGTGTGACGCCTGCTTGCATGCGGAAACGGCACGAACGGGCACTCAAGATGGCGAGGCGTCTGTTCGACGATTCAACGGGCGAAGAATAACAGCAGGTAGGGCAGCGAAAGGACGAGCTCGGCGAGAAGTCTCGTGATCGGGCGATCGATGCCGGATCGGAACAGCATCGGCAGGCAGGTAGTGGCAAGACACATCAGGAGCAGCATCGCTCCCGCAGGAAGATCCGTCGTCATGATGCCGATGGCCAGGGCTGCGGCCAGGCCTATGCTGGCCGTCACCATCGCCATCGTACCCTTGGGACCGAGCGCGCGCGCCACGCTCGGCTGATGGAGGGCGGTGTCGATGTCGACGTCCGCGATGCTTTCGACGACGACGATGGCCCATGTGACGAGGACGATGCAGGCGATGGTCATGAATACGACAGGACCGGGATCGGGGCTGAGGATGACGGGGACGGACCAGATTGCGGCCGTGTAGGTCACGACGACGTTGACGTCCTTGAGCACGCTGAGCCACCGGCTGGTGAACAGGTGCTGCGCGAGATGATGGATGGCCACGAGGGCGCCGGCGCAGATGGCGATGATCCACGTGAAGGGCGGCAGGGTCAGGGCCGCCACGACGGCACAGGCAGGAGCGAGAACGATGCAGGCGATCAGGAGCGGTCGCCTGTTGCGATGATGGAAGGCATGACGAAGCGTCGGATAGTCGCCGCTGGCGCGGTTGTCGTCGAGGACACGGTCGAGCGTATAGATCAGCCAGGCGGCAACGGGAATGACGAACCACCATCCCGCAGGTAAGGTGCAGTGACAGACGCGTTCCGCGAGGATGGCCGAGGCGATGACGCCGGCAACGATGTCGAGGTTGAGGAAGTGGATCCGGTGTAGCCACGGTAGCACGGCCGTCAACCCTGCATGGCCTTGATCCTGGCGAGGTCGTGGGCGAGGTCGACCAGATTGCGGATCACGCCCTGCGTCATCCCGAAATAGACGTCGTCGAAACGGCTCAGGGTATCGTCGTCGGCATGACGTGACAGCGACGCCAGTTGTTCACGGAGATCGTTCATCTGCGTCGCGAACTCGCGCTCCATCTGCGGATATCCCTCGGCCCCGGGCGTGAGGCGGCGCAGGACGCCATAGACCTTCCACAGGCCCGTACCGGTACGCAGGATCGTATTGAACAGATCGGCTTCATTGTGGGTGGCACCAAGCTCCAGCAGGACGCCGATGTCGTTGCGTTTGCGCAGTCCACCCTCCGTATTCTCCTGGAGGAAGGACAGAACGGCCTGCGTATCGTCGGAGAGCGTCATGTCAGTACTGTACCGTGGCGAGAATCGACCGGAAGATCTGCTGCGTTTCGGGATCGGGCACAAGATCCTTGCCACTGACGGTCATCGGCACCAGGGCGAATTCGTAGTGATTGCCGATCGACGACGTGAAGACGGCGCATCGCGAGCGCAGGCTGCCGCCGGAGGCGCTGAAGTCGTAGAGGCCGAAACGACGCGGACCGAGTTCAGCCGTGGCATAGGAGCCGACGAGCTTGGTGGAACCCGCCGTCTTTCGCGAACGCTTGTTGAAGGCCACGCGCGCCAGGCCGAGCACGCCCTCGCGATCGAGCATTTCCTTCGATGGCTCGCTGCCCGGCAGCGTGCTGAAGACGGCGCTCAGCGTATAGTCGGGATTGACCGCCACGGCGATGATGTCCGACGATTCCCGGCCCTTCGTATCGATGAAGAGCCAGCCCTTCGGTAGCAGGGCTATCATGTCGCCTGCACGCGTGCGTACGAGCTCGTCGCTCATCTCGACTTCGGGCAGCGGACTCAGGGAGACGTTCTGGACTTCGGTCTTCTCGTCAGGTGCTTTCACGAACAGGCAGCCGGCCATCGTCAGCGCGATCACGACGATGGACAGGCGACGCATCATTTCCATGTGCGCTCTCCCGCCGTGATGGCTACGGTAAGTTTGTTCTCGTCCGGTACGAGGGGACAACTGTAGTTGCTGTTGTAGGCGCAATACGGATTGTAGGCCTGGTTGAAATCGATGGCGTAGGATGTGTCGTCTTCCAGATGGAGATCGAGATACCTGCCTCCGCCGTACGTTTCATCGCCACTGGTCTTGTCCTTGAACGGAACGAAGAGTTCCTGGTCATCGCTTCCGACGAAGCGGTAGGCGACGAGTTGATGCGTCCTGCCCTTGATGTCGAACGTGAAACGCCCAACGCGCACGGCGAACCGTGGCTCGTTGGTCGATGTTTCCATGGTGATGGTATCCTGCTTCGAAAACCCTTCGAAGCTCGCCTCCACCGCAAATGTTTCATCGGGTTTGTAGTAGCGCAAGCCCGTGAATGACGAGCGGACATGTTCGGGAATCGGGCTTTCGTCGGATTCCGCGAAGTCCTTGTCCTTCGCCTGACGTTGCTCGATCAGACGTTCCTCGTCGAATCCTCCCAGCTCGAGGGAGTTCTCCTCGTCTTCCGTGCATGCGGCCACGAACAGGCCCAGCATGACGATCAGGATGGTGGTGATGGATCTCACCGCTGCTCCTCTTGCGGGAAGTTCTTCCACATCATCGACTCTACGGGAGCGTTCGTGCGCTCCGTGTACTTGGCCGATGCCTTGCGGTTGTAGGGATTGAGTACGTCGCCCTGGACGGCGAAGTAGATCAACTGGCCGATGGGCATGCCTGCATAGACGCGGACGGGCTGTTTCACGCTGATCTCGAGCGTCCAGTAATTGCAGAATCCTACGTCGCCCTTGCCGGCCGTGGCATGGATGTCGATGCCCAGGCGCCCGACGCTGGACTTGCCTTCGAGGAAGGGGACGTGTTCGTGGGTTTCGGTATACTCTTCCGTGACGCCGAGGTAGAACCTGTGCGGTTCCAGGATGAAGCCGTCGTCGGGTATGGAATACATCCTGATCCGGTTGTGCTTCCTGGCGTCGAGGGTGCCGTCGACGTATTCTGCCAGCATGCGGCCGAGGTGGACGTCGTAGGAATTGGAACCCAGTGCCGAGGCATCGAACGGTTCGATCTTGATGGAACCCCGCTCCATATGGGCAAGGATTTCTTTGTCGGTGAGGATCATGGAGTCTTCCGTATACGAACGCACAATATACGGCCAATCGGCGGGACCTGTGGCCTGCGCCACGGCCGCAGCCTACCTCTCGCGATCCGCCATGGCGCGGAAAGGGCGGTAGAAGAGAGGGAGAAGCTGGCTGGCGGTCTTATCGTCTGGCCGGCCCGTACATGGCGAATCGGGCCACACCGGTACGCTGGAGGAAGTGCTTGCAGCTCGTCCAGAGGACGCCGAGACCGTAGATGGAGCTGCGGCGGAAGTTGATGGACGAGGCTTCCTCGAAATACTTCGTGGGACATGTCACCTCGCCGATGTCGAAGCCGGCGTAGATGATCTGCGACAACATCTGGTTGTCGAAGACGAAGTCATCGGAATTGCTGCGGAAGTCGATGCCCAGAAGGACGTCGCGCGAGAAGGCGCGATAACCCGTATGGTATTCCGACAGTTTCTGTCCGACGAGGAGATTCTGCACGAGCGTCAGGAAGCGGTTCGCAACGTACTTGTAGACGGGCATGCCACCCTTGAGTGCACCCTTGCCCAGGATGCGCGAAGCCAGGACGACAGGATAGAGGTCGTTGGCGATGATGCTGGCAATGGCTGGAATGAGCAGCGGCGTATACTGATAGTCCGGATGCAGCATCACGACGATGTCGGCACCGAGCTCGAGGGCCTTCGTATAGCAGGTCTTCTGATTGCCACCGTAGCCCTTGTTCTGTTCGTGGCGTATGACGTGGCGGATGCCGAGAGCATGCGCCACGTCTGCCGTATCGTCACGTGAATGATCGTCGACCAGTACGACATCGTCGACGATGTCGAATGGGATCTCCCGATAGGTCATCTCCAGTGTCTTGGACGCGTTGTAGGCCGGGAGGACGACGACGATCTTCTTGTTGTTGAGCATGCGGAGGCTGGATGGACGGTTATTCGAGCTCGAAGGTAGCGCTGACGGTGACGCGTATCTGGACCTGGCCGGCGGAGACGGTCGGTGCGCTTTCCGCATCCGCCATTTTCATCAGGCCTTGGGCGCGGTATACCGGTACCGGCGGCTGATAGTTCGAATTCTCGTTGATGGAGATGGGCTTGCCGACGCGTGCGCCCACGGCACCTGCGAGCGCTTCGGCCTTCGTGCGTGCATCCTTCGCGGCTGCGAGGCGCAGCGAGTCACGAACGGCCTTGGCGTTGCTGACGCTGAAGTCGATGTTGTTGAGCATGTTGCTGCCGACTTCCACGCTCGTGCCCACGACGGCATCGAGTTTCGAGAGATCGCGCACGAGTACGTAGACCGTATTGCGCATCGTATACTTCACGAATTCGCGTTGTCCTTCCGGACGCCAGTTGTAGACGGGTTCCAGGGACAGGTTGCTCGTCTGCACATCCTTCTCCTCGATGCCCGCCTTCTTCAGCGCGGCGAGGATGGCGCGAACCTTGGCATCGTTGTCCTTCTTTACCTGAGCAGCGACCTTGCCTTCCGTTTCCACGCCGATGGAGATCGATGCACGGTCGGGAATGAGGAACGTTTCCGCTTCGCCTTCCACCGATACCGAGCGACGATTGTCGGTGTGTTGTGCGGTCGCGGCGAACGTACCGGCGACGAAGATCATGGCGATCGCAACGATGCGCGTAATCATGGTGATGTCCTGATGGGTGATACTATACCGGAATAGGGCCATGAACGACGGCGGAGAAGGATGATTCGTTTCTGCATTCATCCGTATTCACCGCGAACTTCGTGAGGTTTCACGACTTCGTCCTGATCTTTTTACGTCGCCGCATCATCATTCGGCCGACGACAACTGATCATGGAGCTCTGCCCACTGTGCCATGAGAGCATCGAGATCGCGCTTGGTTACATCGTAGTCCGCAACGAGATTCCGCTGACGCTCGGCTTGCTTGTAAAGCTCAGGATCGGCAAGGAGTTGCTCCAGTTCGGCGATCTTTCCTTCGGTTTCCGCGACCTTCCGTTCCACATCCGTGATACGCTTCGTGATCTGCTGTTTCTGTACCGGCTTCGTTCGCGGTGCGGGCGATGGCGTAGCGACCGGCGGCGCTTCCTTGCGCTCGACCTCGCGCGGTGGCTCCTGCTGCCGCGATGCGGGTACGGGTTTGCTCGGAGCATTGACGCGCTCGAGCAGATAGTCGTCGACGTCGCCGATGTATTCCTTGATGTTGCCGTTGCGGAATTCGACGACTTTCGAGGTGAGGGAGTCGAGGAAGTCACGATCGTGGCTCACGACGATCATGGCACCATCATAATCGACCAGCGACTGCTTGAGCACTTCCTTCGCGAGCATGTCGAGGTGGTTCGTCGGCTCGTCGAGAATGAGGAGGTTGCACGGTTGCAGCAGAAGGCGTGCGAGTGCAAGGCGCGATTTCTCGCCACCACTGAGAACCGCGACCTTCTTGTTGACGTCGTCTCCCTGGAACAGGAAGGCGCCCAGCAGGGCGCGCAGGCGCGGCCGCATGTCGGCAGGCGAAGCCTGCTCCATCACTTCCAGTACGGTGTTGTGGCCACCGAGCATTTCGGCCTGATGCTGTGCATAATAGCCGAGCGTGACGTTGTGTCCGATGATGAGCTCACCACCCGTCGATGCTTCGAGTCCGGCGATGATCTTGCTCATCGTGGACTTGCCTTCGCCGTTCTTGCCGAGGAAGGCTACCTTCTCTCCGCGTTCGATCACGAAGTCGACACCACGCAGTACGTCTTTCTTGCCGTAGGATTTGCGGAGCGCCCTGGTTTCCACCACGACGCGTCCGGATCTCGGAGCGCTCGGGAAACGGAACCGCATCGATGACGTGTCTTCGTCATCGACTTCGACCTGATCCATGCGCTGCAGGTGCTTGATACGCGACTGTACGCGCGTGGCGAGCGATGCCTTGTAACGGAAGCGGTCGATGAACTTCTGTACGCGTTCACGCTCACGCTGCTGGTTCGCGGCGGCGGCCCGTTGCTGTTCCATGCGCTCGGCACGTATCTCTTCGTATGCGGAGTAGGGAGCGGGAATGTCGTAGACCTTCGTGCGCGTGATTTCGATGGTACGGTTGGTGACGTTGTCGAGGAAGGTACGGTCGTGCGAGACCAGGACGATGGCGCCGTCGTAGGAACGGAGGAATTCCTCGAGCCACTGCACCGAGTCGATGTCGAGGTGGTTCGTGGGTTCGTCGAGCAGCAGGCAGTCGGGCTTGCGGAGCAGCAGCTTCGCGAGTTCGGCACGCATCTGCCATCCGCCGCTGAACTGGTCGAGCGGTTTGTCGAATTCCACGGGATCGAAGCCGAGGCCTGTAAGGATGCGGTCGATGTCCGCATGCATCGTAAGGCCGCCCAGGCGTTCGAAGAGTTCGTGCGCATCCGTGAACCGCTGGAGCAGGTCCATGTAGGAGTCGGTTTCGTAGTCGGTGCGCTCCGTCATCTCCTTCTGCATGCCGTCCATGCGTGCCTGGAGTGCGAGTACTTCGTCGAAGGCCTGGAGTGCCGTCGCACGAAGCGAGAGCGAGGTGTCGAGCGTGAGGTCCTGCGAAAGCAGGCCGAGCGTCATGCCGTTCTGACGGGCGACTTCGCCCGACGAGGCGCGACGGTTTCCGGTGATGATGCCGAGCAACGTCGACTTGCCTGCGCCGTTACGGCCGACGAGGCCGATGCGGTCGCCGCGCTGGATCAGGAACGAGACGCCGCTGAACAGCATACGCGTACCGAGATCGACGGCGACGGCTGAGAGTGTGATCATGCTGATGGATCGATATGGTCGAGAATGACTTCGGCACAGGCGCGCTTCGACATCGGAGGATAGTCCGTCACGTCGCCCTTGCCGGTGATGATGGTAATGGTGTTGTCCGACACGCCGAAGCCGCTGCGTTCGCCTCCGGCCTTGTTGGCCACGATCATGTCGCAGTGCTTGCGGACGAGCTTGGCCCTGGCGTAGTCGATGACGTTGTCGTGCTCGAGTGCGAAGCCGACGACGATCTGGCCGTCACGCTTCCGCTCGCCGAGCGATTGCAGGATATCCGGTGTCCGCTGCAGGTGCAACGTCAGATTGCCCGCGGCATCCGTCACTTCATCTTTCTTCATCTTGCCTTCGATGCGTGCCGCAGGAGCGAAGTCGGCGACGGCCGCAGCACAGATGGCCACATCGAATGGCTGCTGCATG
The DNA here is from genome assembly GCA_001899175.1 of Candidatus Kapaibacterium thiocyanatum. NCBI lineage: Bacteria > Pseudomonadati > Bacteroidota > Eximiradiia > Eximiradiales > Kapaibacteriaceae (SeqCode) > Kapaibacterium (SeqCode) > Kapaibacterium thiocyanatum (SeqCode). Next base: position 223,911 of record MKVH01000025.1, read on the forward strand.
CAGGCGTCGTACATCTCCTGTGCCGACGTCACGCGCAGGCAGGTGATGCCGGTGGGTGACGGCAACGAGACAGGGCCCGTGACGAGCGTCACGAGGGCGCCCCGATCGCGTGCGGCTTCGGCAAGGGCGAAGCCCATCTTGCCCGATGAGTGGTTCCCGATGAACCGTACGTCGTCGATGGCTTCGTGTGTAGGCCCCGCGGTGATCAGCACTGTACGCCCGGTGAGCGCACCGGCTCCCGACAAGTGAGCGGCGTCCGGCTCCGGTATGGTCGTCGTGGGATCGGATGTCGAGGGAAGCTCGTGGGACGCCACGATCCTTACCAGGTCGTCGAGTTCCGGCAGCCGACCCTCGCCCTGCAGTCCGGATGCCAGGGCCCCGGTAGCGGGTGGAATCACGATGGCACCGTCGGTGCGGATACGGTCGACGTTCCGTTGCGTGGCGGGGTGATGCCACATGTCCGTATCCATGGCCGGAGCTACGAACAGGGGGGTATCCTTGGGGAGCGAGAAGGCCGTCAGTTGTACGGCCGTATCGGAGGCGCCGGAGGCGAGACGGGCCAGCGTCGTGGCCGAGCACGGGGCGATCAGCATCACGTCGGCCCACTGCGCCAGATGGACATGCCACGAGCCGCCTTCCTGGATCGAGGGGTCGAACATATCGGCCACGACGGCGTGCGTGCTCACGGCTTCGAGGGCCAGAGGGGTCACGAAACGTGTCGCGGAAGGGGTCATCACGACGCGGACGTCATGTCCGGCCCTGCGCAGGTCGCGTACCAGCCACGGCGTCTTGTAGGCCGAGACGCTGCCGGTGATGCCGAGGATGATGTTCATGGCTTGATCCTGAAAAACAAAGAGCCATCGCGGAAGACCGGATGGCTCGTTACTGTTTCGATGTCGATGCTTATTCGGCGGCCGTTTCCGGCGTTTCAGGCATCCGGACATTGATACGTCCGTCCATCATCTCGCGCATGGCGAGGAAGGTCGGCTTGGGGATCACGTCGAATTCCTTGCTGATGGCCATCTGATCGTAGTTCGGCGTATCCGTTTCTTCGGTGTCGATGATCACGTCGGCCATCCGCTCGGAGATCTGCGTCTTGATCTGGTCGTTGATCTGGCGCGAGCGCATTCCCATCGCGATGATGGACTGGTAGATGCTGCCCTTGGAAGATTCTTCCATGCGGACTTCGACCGGATTGACGATATAGGTGCTCATAAGAGTTCCTGACGCTGGATTCCAAAAAGGGACGACAAAGATAGGGGTTCCTGTGGATAAATCAAAGGTGTATGTCGGGCTGGTACTGTATCAGTTTGACTTTAAGTTTTTCAGGGACTTACAACAACATTTCTGCCAAAGTCCGTGTGTTTTCTACTACCTAACCCCTCATAGCCTATTTCGGGCACAGCAGGTACTGAGTACTACCTCAGGTTGAAATAATGAACAAAAATCGCCGGATCAAACCTTGTCGTCTAATCCGGCGATTTCCCACAATGGGCGGTATTGTTGGCAGCGTAATGCCTCAGCCCCCACCGAACAAGTCGAAATTCGAGTAGACTCCAAACTTCGGCATGATGCCTCCGGACCAGTTGGGAATGTCTCGGTTGTCGGGATAGTCGACGTATTTCCTGCGCGATTTGCATGGGCCACCATCTGCGTTCGAGCAGTCAGCACCTACTGAGCAATTGTCCGACGGTATGTTCGGATGACTTGGGACAAAATAGTTTGGGGCGCACTTGCAGAAGACACGGGAAAACACCCCGTCACCAAAATCGGAAATGAAATCGCCACAAAGACACCTTCCAATCTCTCCGGGTGGATTGGTGCGTGGTTCAGGAATTGTGCAAGCCTTTCCCCGGCTTGGGTTTTGCGGTAGAGCGGCAATTTCCATTGATGCAAAAAATGACACGGGTATGATGACAATCAATGCTTTACTTGTAAGCCGCACAATACTTCCTTTCAGTATACAACGATATTTCTGGTACAATGAACACTGGAGCCGACGCGGGCGACGACGTAGTACAGACCAGCATCGACGTTCATGTCATAGCTGGTCGTCCCCGATACTACCGACGCCGATTGTATGAGCTGCCCCGTCGACGAATACACGTCGAAGGCCGTAATCGGCGATGATGCGGCAAGCGTTGCACGAATCCGACGCGGGCTGCTGTGTGTGGATGCCGTGAACGTGCAGGACGCGGTCGTCGGTGAGCAGTCATTCGCTTGTTCGACCGTGTCGCAGTATGCCCGCGTACCTTCATAGTTTAGAATAATATTCGACGCGGCTTGTACCACATTGTCCCACCTCGTCCACCTCTTGTTGACAGAACCGGCTGAAGCTACGTTCACACGAATAAAGACATCCGTTGTCGGGAAACCCGCTGGTACAATGTAGACTAGACGGGAGAACAAAGGGTGTTGCGTCTGGAAACATGGCTTCTTGCTTGCAGTAGTCGACGAGAAATGCGTCGAATCCAGCAGTTCAATCCTAGCACCCGTTGACGCATTCACTACTTCGACCCACATGGAAATAGCGTCAGGATTGACAAGCTTCTTGAAGCCATATCGGTCGACGGATCTCTCCATCCAACTAATTCGCCTGAACACAGAAAGCGTATCGCCTACACTGACAGGAATAGCCTTGGTTCTCGACAATGTGCTTAACACGGCATTCGTCACCTCGGCCGTATCGGTATCGAGATACTGCGAATAGTTCCATGTCTTTTCCATGCACCAGTTATCGAGGAACACCCACCGTGAGTTTTTCCGGAACTCACTCATTTCAAGAAAGAATCTCGTCGAATCGGTCTGATGCTCGAAGTCAAAAGATGGGACAAATGACCCCGGCCCTTGTATCCCGGCCGCAGTTTCCACTCGAAGGCTCTGATCTGCCACAAACAATTGCTCCAGTGAATCGCACTGTGCAAATAGTGGCAGACTCGGACTCAGTAGAGTCAGCACTACCATAAATAATCGTATTCGGCGGAGCATGACGCGCCTCCATAGATACTATGTAACTAACCCCATTTCGACATCATATTTTACTTAACCAATATAACTAAGTCAACTAACTATTAGATGAATATTCCAAACTGGTAGTTGGAATCTTGAGGGGTACCTATGAGCAAGAACACCAGATATGTACTCTGGATGCTAGTGGGATTCGCACTGCTCTCTCAGTCTCGTGTGGTCAGTCTGTACTCCGTCATCAACGCCTATCCCATTGAAGAAACAGAGAAGCCCACCCCTTAGGGCAGGCTTCTCTATATACCCATTTCTTGGGATGGCATTGAGTCCCCAGTATATGTAGGTTCGCAACAACAGCGCTTGAGGCTTGAGTATAATGAAGCCTTGGTTCTGGATTATCCTTCTCCTCTCACTGGTGGTTGCGAACAAGGTCGTCAGGATACAAGGGGAGAAAAACGGCAATAATCGAGGAATCAAGAAATCCAACGGATTGTGAGGATATATGCGAAATAAGCCCTGTCATTACTCCCGTGATGGAAAGAAGTACATCATCCATACTAAGGAAGAGTGTAATGGCCTGAGTACAACGCCATTGCCAGAACATAGCATCCCGACCGCAATTGCTAATACTAGGAAAAGAATAACTAGTAATAATGTTGACTGGTGTAGGCTATGTTGCCGACCGGCACAGTACCTGATCCTTTGTAAAAGGAATCACCACGGTGAGGTCCAGTTGAAGGTTCTTTACATGAGAGCGATGCACCCACAGAAGCCGCGATGGGTGCCCTACGAAGATGCAATACAGCACACTGCGAATGGTGAACGATGGTACAGTACCCATAGCGGTGATCGAATAGCGCACGTGTATGTCAAGGAAGATGAGGATGGGCAGTACCTCACCACGTATCCAGACGACACGACTAAGAACAACTTGACCGAGGTGAAGGTCTGCGATTAGTTGTTTCAGGACTAGCAATACCATTGAGGATAGCCAGTAGAGGCCCCATTGCGGAATCAGACTCAAGAACCCAGGCTAATGCTTGTCTGGCTGCGTACAGTTGTTGCCAAACTGTTTTGTCCGTACGCGCCCCGTCCATTGCTTTCTCCAAAGCATTCATCTCTACGCTTATCATCCTTTCTAAGGTGAGAACCCCTACTTCCTCCTGTAGAACTTCGTGAGTTCCTTTCCTCTCTCTGTTGTTCTCATCCAGACTCCATTCCCATTCTCCACGTCCCGTCCCAGCCGGAACGGTCAACCCCGGCACCTTGCTCTGGGTCCCATATGGTCCTGTGATCTTGATCTCGCGACCGTTGACGGTCGCTATCCCACTCCATCCATTGCCTCGTGCGAAATCCACACGAAGCTGTACATGAGCGTTTCCCTTGTATTCTGGTTTCGCCCTGCGAGTGAGAGGCAACGTGACCTCTACGACCTTCTCCACAGGCAGGTCACTCTCGATCAAGGATTGAAGGTTCTTCATACCAATAAGACGTCTGGCCGCTGAGATGTTCTCCCAGCGGCCAGATTCCTGCTTTAAGACACCCAAGCTTACTTGACGACGCAGTCCGTTACACGGGGGGAGCCCATCATCTTCCCATCGGCGACACCGATGAGGGTTGTGGACTGGCCCTTCGTGAGTTTCGCTGCATCAGCTTCCGTCTGAAGCTTGCACTGGACATGACCGTAGAGTTCGTTCCCTTCAAGCTCGGCGTAGATCGACCCGAAGGTCTTCTCCACGCCCTTCACCGTTCCAGTGATAGCGATCCTCTTGCCCTTGAACTTTGCGTCGGCAGTAACCTCATTGCCGTCATAGGATTCATAGTATTCGATGGCCGTCACGGCCATGGGAGGAGTCTCCTTGGGCTTCTCCGGGGCCGTACCGGTCGAAGCCGTGGATTCTGTCGTTGACTGGACTCCGGACGCTCCAGCGTCCTTCTTTCCAGCCTGACTGCCGATGATGCCAACGACTACGATGATTCCGACCCAGAACCACAGGGTCTTGTAGATAGGTTTCTTCGTTCCCTCACTCACGAGCACACTCCGGATTGTAATTGAATTGATATGTTCGGTACGAAGTTACCATCCGGAATCTATTTATCACAATTGTGTTTATCAGCATTTTGCACCCACCCTAGCTTGGCTCATGCCAAGACCCCTATCCGAACTTAACCTATCGGAAAACCAAGAGCTTACGTTTGAGTTAGCCCTAGCAATCATCATTCGGAAACGGCGAATCGAGCTTGGAATGAGTCAGGAGGAGGTTGCGGATGACGTTTTGGGTCAATCACATATCTCGATGCTGGAGCGCGGTGTGCGAGAAATCGGGATGGGGAGATTCATCGTGCTGGCCCGAAAACTGAAGATGGAGCCGGACGAGTTGCTTCGGAAAGTTGTGGAGATGGTCGAGTCCATGGGGAAGTCGGATACTTCGAAGTAACTTCTAACCAATAATCAGCCATTTCAGTTCGTTCTCCATTGCTCACCTTGCTGAAGACGAAGAATGCTTTTTCTAACCGTGAGTATTGGGCAGCATACCAGCATCAATCACTTTACCAAAGTCACCACCGAGGAACGTGTCCGGGTCGGTGATTGGCATCGTGAACCCTGCAAACTTAGTATTGGCAAGTAGTGCTGAAACATAACCACGAGTAGTTGCGAATGCCTCCGTCACTTGTTGGCGGAACCATGCTCTACCTAACTGAGATACAGCCTCAGCAGATAGACTCTCATCGCCATAAGACACGCCAAATGCTGTTGTGACTGTTACGTGTAGAACAGCGAACACTTGGGATTCAGATTTGAGGACTTCGACAATCGCTTTCATCTTTTCTGGTTCGTCACTGTCTTTAGCCAGATCGACACTAACTAGCTTGATGTCAACGACGAACCCTATTGAGAGCCCGCCATTTTCGAGTTCGAAGATTGTCTCCACTCCTAAAGCTAGTGCATAAGTGCCATCTGACAATTCTGGGACATCAGGCATTACGGCATCACTTGCGCTAACCTTTCTAAGATGCGTTGTTGTTCTTTTTGGGGTATCCTTCTTGACCTTTGTCATGAGGACATCTCCTGAGGATACCACTGCTCTGAATGGGACATAGCAGGTATGATGAATTCAGTATTCTTCTTGATATTACCCCATACAAGATAGCGAATAGATGAACCGTGCATTGTAAGCGGTTCAATCGATATACTAGGGGGAATAGCCGACAAAAACGCTACCTCGCTGGGCGTCCAATAATCGGATCTGAACTTCCTCGAAGAATTCTTGGTAGAGCTTCTATCATAGGCCCCAATCTTATCTGCAATCTTCTGAATCAACTTATCATTGGTTAAGTTGATTCGAGTGTGATTGAGGATACTCAAAGCCTCGTCATTACGACCTAGCAAGTGAGCCATCATTGCCGCGCTAACGTTGTAAGTGTATATCGAGAGTTCTGATAGGCCCAAATCTATAACAGCACGGGCTACCTTATGCTCAAGGCCAAATGCTTCATCCAACATTCCTGTGTTCAACTCTTCACCTTCAGTGGCCTTTTCAAACAAGTCAGCCGCACGGTTATGTAGCTCAGCATAACGTATGTGTTCTGCCTTTTGCATTAGGGCCTCTCTATCACAGACATTTCGAATGGTTCGGCCATTGCGACGATAACGATCCAATCCATGTCGTCAGCACCTTTATCGACGATTCGCTGGACCTTAGATTTCACACGTTTCCTTAGTGTGGGAGTCTTCCCCCGTTCGATGCCAGAAACCTCCAAACAGCCAATCAGATCCAACGGGCTGTCTAGTGAATGGAGGTAATAGTCAAATTCCCTTGGTTTGACTGGAACTCGACCTACCAACTTCCCACAAACCGATCGAACGTACCGCAGCGCAATACAAAGTCCTAGTTGTTCCGCCCGTTCTTTTGCGATCCAATGCCCATTATCGTTCTGGATTTTGAACTGCACCTTATGGTTATCGACATGGGGTAGAGTACATCCTTGAGAATCGAATACACCAATGGATTCGCCCGGTTTTCGACCAACCGCAGTAAGGCACAAAGCAGCCCCTTCGACCATAACGTTAAGTTTTGCCGATTGGTAAGTCGTTGTATCGGCTAAGCTTCTCAAATCTAACATCACTAGTTCATTTCGTTTGAAGAAGATACTGCTGATGCTACTATGGCAATAGCAGGATTAAGATCGTTATCCTCTTCAATTCGAAGCATTCGAATATCGCGCACGGATGGTGCGAACCAGCTATATCGACGAGCCAGATCCTGTACGGCAATGACACAACGCACAGCATTTACCGTATTATCGCCGAAATACACAGAACCCTGCTGGCGAGAAAATCCACGCTCCGACAAAAAGCTTGCGATTGCGGAATAGGCGTTGGTCGAGGAATTACCGGGATAGTTGGATTGCAGTGCTGCTGTGTCTAAATCAAAAGCTATTGCGTACATAGATGTTGTATGCTTGGATGAATCAAACATTTCCTGCTATCTCCCAAGATAGAGAAAAACGGACATAGTTTCCCATCTGATTTTGCTTTCCTGTCTAAGCGTAAGTCCTTGTAAATCAACAAGAGGATTGATCATTGTACAGAATGATCAATCCAAGGTTCAGTTGCTACAGTATCTTGGATTCCAACTCCTGAATCTTCTCACGGAGTTCTTCGATGATCTTTCCTCGTTCGTCAAATCCATCCTTGAAGTAGTCGAAATCCTTAGAAAGCTGATTGACGTAATCGAAGTTCACCCAAAGCTCACCTTTGATCCAATGGTACTCCTTCAGGAAGGACAACATGGAGTTTCGGTCCAGCATTATCCTGCCGTGTGATCGGCTGTTCGGCTGTTCTGTTCCGTTTGGGGTTTCCATATCAGACCTCGACAAAGTTGACTAGAACTAGCTCTGTACCACACGCAAAGACTCCACAAGAATGAGATCATCGTGAGGTCTTCCAAGATTATCTTGCCACTGACACAGTGCAACACCACTCAGCAGGCTACGAACCGAGGCGCGAAACGCCTCGTATTCCTTTAGGGTCACGACACTCCCAACGACAATCGTCGGCTCGTCTACTTGGTTCGGGGTTTCCATGGTTCAAGCATGAGTATGAAAAAACCTGTCTTACCACAGGTAAGACAGCAATCCAACAAAAAACATGCTCAATCCAGTAACCCCAGAAGCTCCTCAATACTCCACAATCTCGTTTCAATCCCTGCTTCCATGGCCGGAGAAACCCGAAGCGTACTGTGTGTCCTGACAAAATTGTAGTACGCCAGATACAGGGCGATAGCATAGCGATGATTCTCGATATTCTTGGAGAACGCATTTGTCCTCCGAGCTAACCGCTTCACTCCCGTTCTCAAACTAAGATTGGCTCGTTCAACATAACTCGTCGAAATCTCATTCAGAGGTACGTGGCCTTGTACTACCTTCTTCACTGCTCCAGCATACCGTCGATTCTTGTGTTGTTTGACAAGTTGAGCGAATCTCACACTACGACCAAATACCTGCTCTACAGCTTCCGGATACGCACCAAATCCATCGCTAATGATCGTGATCTTACCCCTATAGCAGCGACGCACCTTTTGCATGAATATCAACGCATCTTCTGACGTTCGCTTACCAACATGAAAAACTGGCATCAAACGAGTCTTCGAACATATTCCCGTCCATAGCCAGACGGAACCACAGTCGCTCAACCCATTCATCGCTTCCGGAAGCCGGTGGTCTTTGATTCGAACAAATGAATGCTGCTCGTCAACTTCCAAACGGGTCGGCAGAAGATCCTTGAATTTGGCCTTCATCATATCCTCACACGTAGCACCTAACTCCCGTTGAAGCTTGGCTACGGTATTGATCGAGACGTTTGCTATCCGGGCCGTTCCACGGACAGAAACGCAGTCAACTAAACACTGAACGATCAATGCCCTCTTCTGCAAGGGAAGCTGATTCATTGATGTGGATATTCGTGGGCATGGGTCACCTTGAACAGTGGAAAAACAAAAACCCGCAGAACCTTACGGGACTACGGGTAACGATACCTGCGGAAAAGTGTTTCGTTCCTCGACTAGTGTACTAGCGAAACACGCATAGACGGTTCGGTCCATCCCCGCATGTGCGGGTGAGATATTTGGTCTTATTTCCGACGGATCCTTGGAGACGGACCATCCCCGCGAGTGCGGGTGACATTCTTCGGTTTGCCCCCAGAAGTTGGGAGTGGGCTACCGGGATCGGCTTTGCGCAAGAGGTTCATGAACATCGATTGCGCACTCGCCGTTGCGTCCTCGAACTGCTGGAGTTCTTCGGGCGTCTTCAATGGTGGTGGGCGTTTTCTTCGTCGCATTATGCAGTATACGGCGAATGGTGGGGAATGTTGTGCAAGGGGAAAATTGACGGGAATCCCGTCTTATATGGAAACCCCAATCAGAGAGACACTCGATCGTGCCACTGTCAACTAGATGGGGGGGGGGAACATCACACTCACAGGATTCTTATGTACTGCGAACATCAGCCCAGTGAAGAAAACATACCCGCTGAAATTGACGTGACTACGTCCCCTGACTTCATCATGGATGAAAACGGCCACCTATACGTGAACAGCAAACTGTTGACGAAGATTCCAAGTCAAGACTCAGAAGATCAATCTAGCGGCACCTGAAAAGCGAGTCCGATAGTTATACCCGGTGGTTCCATACTTGACGAGGGAATAACGCAATAAGTTTGGACCTTGAGGAAGTCTTCGTTACGCTCAACCACTTTCATCTGTAGGCGGAAGCCTCCTATATTCCGTAGCGGAATTATTCCCTTGAGAAACCGAAGCTGAGAGAGTGCCGGATCATCCCCGCGAGTGCGGGTGACATGAAGACATTTGGTGAAGGTAGCAGGACT
>MKVH01000026.1 GCA_001899175.1 Candidatus Kapaibacterium thiocyanatum
CGTCTACGACCAGAACGGAACCATGCGGCGCTTCACGAGAAGGGCCATGACCGATCCGGTGACATCGGTCCTGCTCGACGATGTGACCATATCGATGAACAGTACCACCAGCAACGTCGTGGACGTGGTAAGCGAAGCGGCAACCGGTATCGCGGGCTACACTGCGGACGTGAAGAACCAGACGACGGGTCAGACAGCGACCGATGCCAAGGGTCAGCAGACGCAGAACATCGGCATGAACGAAGCGCGGACGACGGAATGGAGATCGGACGGCGATGTCAAACGTGTGACCACGTCATCGACGGTTCTCACGCATGCGTATGACGCCTTCGGCCGTATCGTAAGAACCCGCTCGAGTACGGACGACAAGACGTGGTACCGCATTCATGGTACGTCCATGGATGAAGCGCTCTACACCAGAACCGGCAGCAACACCCCGGCCATACAGGAGTGGACGCTCTATGGTATCGGCCGTGTCGGTGTCGACAGAACCACAGGAAGTGCAAGCAGTGGTGACATCCACTATCGCATCATCGGCAGTAAGCTCTACGAGCTGAACGATCACCTCGGCAGTGTCCGTGGCCTCGTGACCGACATCAAGATCCCGGATGGCAGTGGCCGCTTCAATGCCGAAGAAGTGGAAGTCAGAGACTACGACCCCTATGGTCAAGAAAGACCCAACCGTGCAGTGACCGCGCTCACGAACCTGTACGGCTATGCCTACCACGGCATGCGCAAGCAGATCGAGGGCGGATGGGTGAACGACTACGGTACGCTGTTCCGGCCGTACGAGGGTGGGCTTGGCAGGTGGAGCAGGCAGGATCCCGTCATGAGGTCGTGGGCCACACCGTACGAAGGCATGGGGTCACTGCCGACGATGATGACGGACCCGCTCGGTCTTGAACCCACCGGTGGTGGCGGATATGCCGATCGTGCTTACTCCGGAGAGACAGGTGGCGGTGGAGGTACGACGAGCAGTAGTGTAACGCAGACGATGGCAACGACAGGTAGCTCGCAGGCTGCCAATGCCAGAGCGCCGCAGATGGCGCCGCTACCGCAGATGAACCTCATGGAAGCACTGGGACAATACTTCAGGAATCTGGCACCACGGATACCGGATATACCGAAGGTCGACAATACCGAAGGGAGCTATAGTAAAGCCGTATTGAACGGTGTTGTCAATGCAGCCAATACCGTACCACACCTTGTTAATACCGAAGTGGACGTACTCGCATCGGTAACCGGTGGTACGGTCGTCAATGATGCTGCGAAGAAACTGGACGAAGTGAAGGAGTTCGGATCAAAACAGTGGCAATACCTGACGCAAGTGCCAATAGACCAGCAATTCGACAACTCATGGAACTTCTGGACATCACCGCAAGGAGTGGAGACAGGAACGACCATTGGTATTGGTGTTCTTCTACCAGTCGGCGCCTCGAAGATGGCCAACGCCGGACGGATGGGAAAAGCTGCGGGTGCTATTGAAGCTGCTGAGACTATTGCCAATCCTATACCTTCAACAATGGCACGCGTAATTGCAGGAGAAGGTCCATTCCCGAAACTAGGACTTCCGGATGCTGTGGATGTCTTTGTGACAGATGCTGCTGCCATAAAAGGAATGAATCCGGCGGAGATATCGAGAGCCTTGGCAATACGCCCATCGGATGTTTTTACTATTATTGAGTTTCCAGCACCGACCCATGGATTAGCTTCACCAATCTTGCGATCGAATGAAGGGTTCGTTGGTGGAGGGCTAACAGAAGGTTTAGCGCCGGAGTTTGTCATTCCCAATGGCCCTATCCCAAGTGGAGCAAGGGTCCGAGTCGTCCGTTCTGGCAAACAAGGAAAGAAAAGATGAAACTAACCCCTGAAGAAACGGAACTTGTCGGCCAATGGATAACAGAAAATGGCCAGGTTCGTGGTGATAGTGTGTGTGACAGGATTCAATGGTTAACAAGTTCCTATTTGCATAGGATTGCATACAGCAAGACCCTAGGTGCGTGGGAAACACTATTTCAAGATCCAGAGGATGGAAGGTATTGGGAGCTAACCTATCCGAATAGTGGTATGCATGGTGGGGGGCCCCAAGCCTTGATTCACATATCTCGTAGCGAAGCAAAAACAAAGTATGGAGATGAGGCGGTCATTCCCTGAGGTAGGGCAGTGTTCCAATGTGTTGATATCGGTGTTGGTGGTTTTCCAGCCCGTAACGATGTTGACATATTCTGGCTACACAACATCGCCTATCATCTGTCTGATCATTCACCTTGAGCATAGTTCTGATGTCTTCTGTTCGACATCCACGCCCCAAACGTCGGAACTATGATGATGCGGCGGTCAATCTTCTCCGAATGATCGATATCGCTGTGGAGTCGTGCGACTACATCACCAACTGCTATGATGGATATCAGGACGTGCGCCGAGGTGAATTGCATGGGCTGCGCCAACGGGTTCTCCAAGCGCCACCCGAAATGCGGAATCTGCGGGTACTCAATGCCGTACAGCGTGAACTGCTGAGACATTACTATTGCATGTATGGAGAACCAGACATCGAGTTCTTCTGGACGAAGGCGGAGGATGAATGTCTTGCAGAACGCCGTGATCATGTCGCTCGTGCATTGGAGCGCAGTCGTATCGTCGGCCGTGATGAACACTATTGTATCGAGTACATGTATATGAAACAGTATGATGAAGGTCACATCACGAAGACGCAGATGCGGAAAGTGGAGCGCATGCTCGACGCCTTCATACATCATCGAGGATATAAGGTATGAGTCTTGAAGACGAAGTCCGGAACGTCGATTCGAAGGAGAGCTTCATCGCCTTCATCTAGGTATTGCGTAATGACTATGTCCAGAACAAAGACGAATGGACGAACCGGACCGTCGATCGATACTTCAATAGTATTGCAGGCTGGATAGCTGAGTACGATACGTCTGATGCAGACAAGACAGGAAACAGTTGGCAATCTTTCGCCAAAATCCTGTGGGCGGCATCGGAGTATGAGAGTAGGAAGTAACACTCAGCGACAATAAAGCTTTGTGTACAATAGCCCTCACATGTTCCAACGTCACATAGCAGTATGCACAATGCCTTTTACACAAATCTTCTCAAGTAGAGAGATTGCAGTTGGGATATACATCCTGATCGCAATACTCGGTGTTCTGTTTAACAGTAAACTGCGAAGGTCGTTGTTCGATATTATCACGGCCTTCTTTCATTTCAAGATCCTGTTGGTTGTTACTGTTCTTGCAGTGTACGTGGTGGGAAGTGTTCTCCTGTTGGATAGACTCGGGTGCTGGAGGTTGGATCTTCTGAAAGAAACAATCCTATGGTTTATTTTCACAGGATTCGTATCCATCTTCACGATGATTAACAGTAAAGAGGCTAAGCCTATTAGCAGCTTCCTGATGACCTATACGGAAGGGTGGACTCTTTTAGAGCTCCTATCTAGCGAATACACATTCAGTCTAGTAACTGAACTTTGGTTTGTATTGGTAATGTTGTTTCTTACTGTAGGTGAAGTAGTTACACGTACGGATGAGAAGAGGAAGCGGGAGCATTCACTCATTGTTGCGATCCAACTAGTTCTTGTGATTGTTGTTTTTGTTCATATCGTATTCGGGTTCGTTGCTGACTGCGAGAGAATATGGAATGAACGGACGATCCGAGCTTTCTTTCTTGAACCATTACTGTCTGTACTAATAGCACCATATTTATACGCCCTATTATTATACTCAGTGTATGACAAGCTATTCATTCGTATGAATAGTACATTAATGGGGCCAAAACCATTGCCATTGATTCGATATGCTAAGTTCCGTTTGTTGCAAGTCCTTGGGCTGAGGTTAAGTAAGGTTCGAGAGTTTGAACGTAGTAAAGGAATGCAGCTATCCAAAGTGATGTCCAAGGACGACCTTGATCGTATTCTGAAGTTGTAGTATCGTACCATCGGTATTCTCCCTGCGACACGGCGGAACTGGAGCGTCTGAAGATCGAGATCTCGCGTCTGTTCCAGGACGGGATCCA
>MKVH01000027.1 GCA_001899175.1 Candidatus Kapaibacterium thiocyanatum
TCGACCGATAACACGACCCTGTCCCGTGCGTCGAAGAACTGGGCCGTCGTCTTCGGCGTCTGCCCGGCAAGCTGGCCGGTCTTCGTGACGACATAGCGGCAATAGCCGTTGAAGGCTTGTTCGATGCTCGTGGGGAAGCCAAGGGTGGACGGGTTCGCGATCGTATAGGTCGTCGTCGTCTTCAGCGTTTCGCTACCGGTCTGAACCGACGAAACGTTGTAGATCGGAGTCGTCCACTTGTAGTTCACCGCCGACGTCAGAGCCTGTTCCGGACGACCGAGATCGTCGTAGGTATTCGTCACTTCATGGCTTTGAGGATCGACGGTTTTCTTCACAAGGCCGTCGCCGAAGTACGACGACGTCGACACCGAGCCATGCGTCGTCGTCGTCAGCGGCAGGATGTTCTGCACCAGCGGGCCGTAGTTCCAGCGCTGTTCCTTGACGAGGTCGTCGTAGGTAAGGACGGACAAAGCCTTGGCATGACGTGATTCCATCGTAAGCGATCCATATGCCAGTGTCGGATACGCCGTCGTGGCCCGGTCATCGATCTTGGCCAGGCTGACGACGGAGCGCGTCGTACCGGCATCGGTGTGCTTGAAGGCGAGCGTGAAATCGCGTTCCGCGCTCTGACCCCAGGTGCGGAAGCTGCCGCCGAGATCCATCCAGACTCGGCTGAATTCGACGGTGCCGAGTGAGCCTTCATCCACTTCGATCTTCACGTGGATCTTGAACGGATCGGCCGTCGACAACGCGCTGTTGTACTTGATGCTGTTGATGATGGAGGCGAGGTCGATATCGACGTCGGCGTTGCTGCTGACGAGACCCGCGAACTGATTCGTCGGCACGGTCGTGATATCCGGCACGGGATAGCAGTTCAGGATGTAGTTCCTGCCGACCGTCGTTACTCCGGTAGCCGTGACCGTCACGGTGAAGGCCACGCACGACCCCGTCACCTTGGCGATGGATGCCTTGATCGAAGCGCTCGATACGGTGAGATGATCCCAACGATTGAAGACGAAGTCCGCATCATACGCTGCATTGACGGCCTGATAGTAGTAGACCTTCGTCTCCGTAGTCGACGGCAGGGGTTGACGGATGTACTGCATCTCGTCTCCACCTTTGCCGTCATCGCCATGATCCATGCGGCCCATCATCGGCGTCGACTGTGAGCAGGGACATGGTGGACGCTGCTCGGCAAGGCGTCGGCCGATCGTCATCTGAGGCCAGTACTGATACGACATCGCGTTATCGACACCGGCAGCACAGTCTCCGATGCACGTCACTTCACGCGATGGTGAACCGGCCATCGCGGCATAACCGTTGGCCTCGTAGGTCCGGACGTTATCCAGTACATCATAGGCGTGCCAGTCGTACGTCGTAGGTGGCACCGTCGGGAAGTCGCCGGGAAGCCATGCGTACTGCAGGCGTCCGATACCATCGTAGCGGAAGCGCGAGAGGAAGCCGTTCTCGTCGATCACGTCCTGCGGAAGACCGTAGTGCGTATACGTCTGGAAGGACGCGAGCGACTTCGTCTGCAGCGAGCCCCCGCCGGTGAGATACTTGCGCACGCGGCGTTCGGTGACCGACGGCTTTTCGTACATCGCCGTACCGAGGCTACGCAGAGAGATGTTGGTCGGCGTCCCGGCACCGACGTGATCGTTGTACAGGATCTTCGCCGAGACGATGCCGGTATTCGATACGCCAAGTGCCGACGGCCATGAGTTGTCGAGTGGCTGATAGTTGAACTTCGTGATAGCACCAATACCGTCCGTCACCGATTCCGGTAGCGCTCCGTCGCCGATCGTCCAACTATCCGACGGAGCGTAGGCCACCGTCGTCGTGATGGCGTTCGTCAGGCCCGCGCCATAGACCCGCTGTACCGTCTGCTTTCCATAAGAAAGGTTAGGACGCTCACCCGTACCCACGGTCCGGTGACTCGTCACATCATAGTCCGTTTCGACCCGCTTCAGGATGGCATTGCCATTGTTCGGGTCCTGCAGTTCGACGGCCTTCGTCAGATTGAAGAGGGGCGGCGTGGTGAAGATCGTCGTGAGCGGCGTAGGCCAGAGTACGATCCATGGAGAGTCGTCGTTGGTCATGTTCCATTCTTCCGTAGCACGTTCCTGCGTCCAGGCCGGATTCCGTGTACTGACGTAGTTCAGGAAGGCGGCATAGCTCGCATGCTTGTCCCAGTAGCGGATGAGGACCGTATCCACACGACGTGCCACATGCTGGAATTCGGTCACCGTCTTCAGGTCCTGCGTCCACGCCCCGCTCTTCCATACCTTCAGAAGCTCCGTCTTCTTCTCCAGGGCATGACCGAACATCTTCACGACATCATTGTGAACGTCACCAGTACTCACCGAGCATCCTCCGATATAGGGAAGAATCGGTGTGGTGCCGACCGTGTAGGTGAATTCCTGACGCGTACGCGGGAGCGTCGTGGCGCCGACGATCGTCGTCTTCTCGACGCTGCCGGGCAGTCGGATGTTCGAGTGGGGACCCGACACCCATGCGGGTACTTCGATGTAGCCCGTGATCGTCCGCTCGATGATGCCTTCGGCTTCCATCTCGTGCGTCGTTACGTCCGAATGCGACACCTTCGGCCAGCCCGCGCTCGCACGGCCAAGACTGATGACTTCCGTCGTCATGCGCTCGATCCTGGTACGCGCACCGACGACGTCCGTATAGGTAACGCCCGACTTGAAACTCCGCTTGGCGGGATCCGTCGGCTCATGAACGTTGACGACGTAGCTCTCCGTCGTCAGGTGCGTATTGGTCTCGACGTCGTACTTCTTGAGGTCCTGGACGATCTGACTCAGCGTTCCGTTGACGATGTCCATTTCCGTTCCGGGTGCGGGAATGGGACTGGCGAGAACCTGTGTCGTCGTCGCCGGCTCGTGGGCCCACGTCAAACCGTACTTCACGTCCAGTTCCTTCACTTCTCTCATGCGCTTCGACTTCAGCGTCAGGACGGCACAGGAAACGTCCACGTTCGGACAGGCACCGTAGTTGCCGTTGATCTTCTTGAAGGGGTACTCGCTCTTCTGGATCTCCCTCGTCGTTTCATCGTATCCGAACGTCGTCGTCCTGCCCACGGGATCGATGATACGGGTCACGAGACCGGTCCAGCTCACGTATTGCGACGGATCGATCCACAGTCCTTCGTTCACAAGCGGCGGTGCACATTTGAGGTTCTTGACCCATGACTCTACCTTGCCGCCGTAGATGGCATCGTTGAACTCGATCACCGTCCGCTTGCCGATGGCGTCGATCGTGAGATCGTTCAGTCCCCACGTCAGCGTATGGCTGTCGAAGCCCTTCAACCTGGCATGGCCGCGTTGACGGAGCTGGTTGGTGGCCACATACGACGTACCACCGATGATGTGCGAGTCGTAATCGAAGTCGACAAGATTGGTGTTGTTGTGGAGGATGGAGACGAGATAGAAGATCGTCGGTCCCGCCGTTTCACCACCGGCATGACCCGAGACGGCGTCGACGACTTCGATGTTGTCCTGATATGGTTCGATACCATACGGTGTCGTCCACTCGCGGAAGACGTAGGTCAGGCCATCGCCAGGATAGTATTCCACGCGACGCGGCAGGCGGTCGGCAGGAATGTTGGCCTCCGATGCATAACGCATGATGAGCTCCGCACGCACTGCCGGACTCAGCAGACCGACATCCGTCGTTACGATGGCATAGGCGCTCGAGTTGGCGCTGGCGCTGATGTAGGTACCCGTCACGCGTGCCGCGATCGTCGGCGAGCCAACATCACAGGTCTGATTCTCCACATGGTAGAGCTCCATCACGGAGCCGTCTTCACGCAGGAGGCGGATGACGTCGACGTACGCACTCTGTCCCGATGGAAGCCTCGAGATGTCGTTCATCCGGTTGCAGTAATCGTAACCATCGAGCATCCAGATAACATCCTCGTCGACGAACGCGGCACTCGTATACGATCCCATATTCGTTCGCATCTCCGGCGCCAGGAGGGGGCGCTTGGTCGATGTCAGCGCCTGGACAGCGAAGCCGTTCACACCGAGAATCCATGCCGGACGGTTCTGTTTCATCTGCTCCCATGTGTTCGACGTACCATTGTACGCCCGGAAACTCGTATAGGATGCATTCTGGTTGTAGTTCAGCGAAAACGTGACGGGGAAGCCCTGGGCCGAGTATGACGACAGATCGTAGCGGTACTGGAGATTACCGTTCGTCTTCGACACCATGATCTTGCCGTCGGCATTGATGGCCTTGTCCTTCTGATACCCACGGTTGTCGTACAGGTCGGATGCCTTCTCCATCTCCGTCATGAACGTTGAGCTTGGCGATACCGTTTGTGCTGCAATTCCTGACGGCAACATCAAGGATACCAGGCCAACGAAGGCCATTGCGAGAATCGTCGTCATGCGCTGGATGTTCTTCATCGTATGCTCCGCACCGTCGTCGTGCTTGTCGTCGTCGTGAATAGTCGT
>MKVH01000028.1 GCA_001899175.1 Candidatus Kapaibacterium thiocyanatum
ATTCACGACGACGACAAGCACGACGACGGTGCGGAGCATACGATGAAGAACATCCAGCGCATGACGACGACGATCCTTACCTCGGCTCTTCTGTACATCGCATTCACGGCACCGCCGAACCTTGCGGCACAGACGACTGGCCCGAGCCCGAGCTTCATGACGGGCATGGCCACGACGTCGGAGCTGTACGACAACCGTGGCTATCAGAAGGACAAGGCCATCAGTACCGATGGCAGGGTCGCCGTGTCGAAGACGAACGGGAATCTCCAGTACCGCTACGATCTGTCGTCATACTCGGCCCAGGGCTTCCCCGTCACGTTCTCGCTGAACTACAACCAGAACGCCTCCTACACGAGCTTCCGGTCGTACAACTCGTCGAGCAACGTCTGGGAGCAGATGAAACAGAACCGTCCGGCGTGGATCCTTGGCGTGAACGGCTTCGCCGTCCAGGCTCTGACGTCGACCGAACGCCCGCTCCTTGCACCGGCGATGCGGACGAATACGGGTACCTATACGAACCGCGACTTCAACGATGACGACGTGATCTGGATGCTCGACGGTTACGACTACTGCAACCGGATGAACGACATCTCGAAGTTTCCGTCCGGGCAGAATGCCTACGTCGATGTCATCAAGCTGCTTCGTGAGGATGGCTCCGTACTGGAACTCTATCACGTCGAGAAACAGTACTGCACCGGTACCACTCCGCCCAGCGTCGAACAGCGCGTGACGGGTACCTACATCAGCGCCAGCGCCAATTCGAGCGCCTATGCCATCGTGAAGACGGATCCGACCCTCCTGAGTTCGTCCGTTCTTGCCCAGCTTCTGATGCGATACAACGGCGACATTCCTGCCGACCGCCTGCCGCGCCGTGTGGAATACTATCCGGGCGACGGTTTGACCTACGTCTTCCGCGAGTGGACGACGCCCTTCGGCATCGAGCCCTATCAGAGCAAGATCGAAAGTGTCGATGGCGGCACGACGCACGCCGGTGACGATGTGGCCGGGCCGACGATCTTCTATCTCTCGGGCATCGTCCACAACAGCCGTGAAATCGTCAGCTTCCAGTATGCCGGACACAATCCGACCACGTCGAATGCCGTCAGCGACGCAACGCAGCAGCGCGGCCGCGCCATGCTCACGGGCTTCGACAGCCATACGCTGACGTGGGGACTGAACGATCTCACGATCGACGCCATCGGCAAGAAGACGATGATCGAGTTCAAGGATGCGATCTACAGCGGTACGGTCGAAGCGCACATCCGGAATCTGAAGTGTGCGCCGCCCCAGGCCGATCAGGCCCCGTGGTCGGAACCGTCGCAGTACTTCAGTTGGACCGGTCTCGTGACCGGTATCATGGATCCCGTGGGCAGGACGACGACGTTCACCTATGAAGGCACGACCAAGGAGATCCGGAAGAGCGAGTATCCCTTCGTGAAGAACAATGGCAATGCCAGCACGGTGCCCGAGTGCATCCCCTCCGCTCTGCCGTGCTCCAGGCTCTTCCTTGCATCGAAGCGTCTGACGGCGGTCAAGGAACTGGACGTCCGCTACGGCATCGTCTGGAAGGAGACGACGTCGCAGGTCATTCCCGATCCGGCGTCGATGGCGTCGGATCCCATGAGCATCACCAACGAGAAGCAGAGCCAGATCGTCCAGGACCTCAAGAAGTACGACGTCGAGACCAATACGCATCTGACGACGGAGAACTATCTTCTGAACCAGCGGTTGACGCCGAGTGGAAGCAACGAACGCTTCCGTTCCACGATCACCTATACGGACGTCGTCGGTTCGCGCACCAAGACCGAGCGCATGACGACGGAAATGGTCAGCCTCGGCCGCGTGAGCGACGGCTGGCCGCGGGTGACGCATTCGGACGTGACGGATCATGAAATGGAAGCCGAAGGCATCATCGAGCGCACGATCACGGGCTTCGTCGAAGTTCCCGCATGGACGACCGGGCACCAGCACTCGAACATCCGTCTTCCGGGAAGCATCGAGAAGACGACGATCATCGGTGCGACGACCCTGCCGCGCACGCGTCAGGAATTCACGTATGCCCTGCGCAGCTCGCCGATCCTGTCGTACACGGGCGGCTGTGGCGGTTCGGCCGGCATCTACGGCGAGGTCGTCGAGATGTTCGGTCATGCCGTGGACAAGAAGACGGAGCTTCTGAAGGTATGGAAGAGCGGGGCGTGGACGCAGGACCTGAAGACGGTGACGGAATTCCAGCATCTGCCTGTCGCCGAAACGACGGTGACCATACGGTACTGGGACAAGCATGCGAGCTATGCGGCCTTCCTGGATCATGCCCGTACGCAGAGCCCGCCGTGGAGCCAGGAAGTGGCCACGGAGAAGTGGAACACGACGGATGACAATTCTCCCTGGATGAGGTGGTGGAGTGCCGAAACGACGGCGGTCTATGCCAATCCTCCCGTCTTCAACCTGACGAAGGCCGTCGAACTGCGGGATCCCAACAGCGGCGACGCCATTCTCAAGCGTATCGAAACGGACTACGAGACGAATCCCACCGTGATGGTCAGCAGCGGTCTGCGCCCGAACCTCGCCTTCGGCAAACAGATCGCGCAGCGGACATACGGTGCGGGTCTCACGAATGCGATTACCACGACGATCGGTTATGCGGCTACCAGTAGCTGGATGGCGACGGAAGGCGCCTTGCCGATTTCCGCGACCGATGCCATGGGCTCGATCACGGCGTTCACGTACCAGCCACTGAATGGATCCTGGCCCACTGCCCTCGGTGTATCGTCGTCGGGTATCGTCTCGGCGAAGACCCTGTACAACGATCACGTCGGCGCCGGCACGGCAACGAACGTCGACCTGCGTGGTCTCGGCGCCAGGCTCTACGAAAAGCCGACGGTCACCGAGCGCCAGGTACGCAAGTACCTCACCGGTGGGGGAACGCTTCAGACGCAATCGCTCGCGTCCTTCCAGACGTATACGCACTACGGTCTTCCGCAGGACGTGGTCGACGAGAACGGCTTCCTCTCGCGCTTCCGCTACGATGGTATCGGACGTCTGCAGTATGCATGGCTTCCCGGCGACTTCCCGACGGCGTCGACGACGTACGACTGGCACACATACGACGTCCTCGATGACAGCCGCACCTACGATGCCAATGGCTATTCCCGGTCGCTCACGGCCGTCGAGCGGCAGGTGAAGTGTATCGGCGATTGTCACGCCGGAATCGTGCAGGCATCCTCCACTCCCATGTCGTGGTGGATACCGATGACCATCGCCCGTCGTCAGGCTGATCCGCGCCCCTCGTGCCCCTGTTCGGCGATGACGCCGATGATGGGCCGCAGCCAGGACGACGGCAAGGGTGGAGATCAGGTGCAGTACATCAACTATCCCATCGGATCCACCGTCGAGACGATCCTGCCGTATCGTACGGCCGTCAATGCCTTCTACGAAGGGGACTTCGTCTTCAATCGCTGGGATCATCGTACGGTGTCGTCCGCGGCGCTCAGGGTCTCTCTCGCCGGTTCGACGGGCCGGTGCGTGGCCTTCACCGTGACGGTCTCCACGACCGGAGTGACGGCCAGCAAGAACTACATCCTGAACTGCTATCCGTCGCCCGACATCACGCAGGTACCGGTGAACGAACTGGATGGCCTCGTCAACGACAACGCCGACATCGATTTCGATCTGTCGTCGTTCATCACGGCGATCACGTACACCACGGGAACGAGCGCGGATCCGGCCAGCGTCCATGTGAAGATCGAAATCGACGAAGGATCGTTCGGCAGCATCGACCTCAGCCGAGTCTGGATGGATCTCGGCGGCAGCTTCCGCACCTGGGGTCAGAGCGCGGAACGCGATTTCACGCTCGCCTTCAAGCACACCGATGCCGGTACGACGCGCTCCGTCGTCAGCCTGGCCAAGATCGACGATCGTGCGACGGTATCGTATTCGTCGCTGGCCTACAGCTCGTCGACGCTGCAGTCGCGCCACGCCAAGGCGTTGTCCGTCCTTACCTACGACGATCTCGTCAAGGAACAGCGCTGGAACTACGGCCCGCTGGTGCAGAACATCCTGCCGCTGACGACGACGACGCATGGCTCGGTCTCGACGTCCACGTATCTCGGTGATGGTCTCGTGAAGAAGACCGTCGATCCCCAAGGCCATGAAGTGACGAATACCTACGACGATCTCGGTCGCCCGGAGCAGGCCCTGACGTCGGCCGTGAATAACGTCTGGACGAGCCCGATCTACAACGTGTCGGCTACCCAGACGGGCAGCCAGGTTCTGAAGACGGTATCGACCTATACCATCGTCGCTCCGTCGACTCTCGGCTTCCCGTCCGACGTCGAACAATCGTTCAACGGCTACTGCCGCTATGTCGTGACGTCGGCAGGCAACCTTGCCGGATCAGGAGCGGGAATGAAGACGGCGCAGTTCTTCGATGCGCGCGACAGGGTCGTCCTCTCCGTCGAGAACTATACGAACATGACGGACGTGGCGAACGTCCTCAACGGCATCGGTGCGCCGGCGGCGGACCAGAACCTCGTCACCCGCACGACGTACGACATCCAGGGCCGTACGAAGCAGATCGTGAGTCCCGGCGGTCAGGCCATCCGCTACTGGTACGACAACCATGGCCGCATCAGGTATACCTTCCAGACCGATCAGGGCTATACGTCCTATGCCTACGACAAGCTGGGGCGCGTGCGGTTCTCGCAGACGGCGGCCCAGGCCCTCGTCAACAAGGTGGCCTACTATCAGTACGACGATCTCGGCCGCATGACGGCGAGCGGCGAAGCCACACTCGCGACGGCCCCGCCGTCGCCCATGATGGGACAGGACCATGGCGGTGTCGCCGGTGGTGACCGTATCTCCAAGGGTGGTCCCACGATCCAGGCGCTGCCGGCCATGGACGAGGCCATGAATCTCAACCGCTGGACGGACCGCATCTCTCCCGATGCCCTGCAGACAGGAGTATCACCTATCCCGACGGCCAACCAGACGCTTCTCATGACGCCGGTACGCGTGCCGTATGCCCTGTGGGCCGCCAACAACGTCGCTCGCAATCTCATCTGCGACGAGATGCTGAGGACCGTCCTTTCCCCGCGCTTCAGTCCGATGCTGAATCCGGGCAACCAGATGCAGGTGCTGCACCATCCGGCCTACATGGCTGCCTATCCGACCATCACGGCTCCGGCCACGACGTTCGAGCATGCGGGCACGTATCCGGAGTTCGTGCTGCAGACGACGTGGTACGACGAGATGCCGCCGACCGTCGGCGTAGCCTGGGCCGCCCGCCCGAGCGATGCCGCCTGGCAGGCCATCACGCCCATGCCCGGTTCGACGTGGCAGGGGAACTGGAAGGGACGTCCGTCGCTGACGGCCTACCGCACGCATGGCGGTCAGCCCTTCCACTACGTCCTCAGAATGTACGACGAGCGCGGACGTCTGGCCTCGATGGTGCGGTACACGGAGAACGTCGGCTTCGACGGTGTCTACTATGCCTACAATGCCATGAACAGGATCGTGTCGGTCCACGTCGTCGACCCGTCGAAGCAGCATGC